>SVPB01000041.1 GCA_015066065.1 Oscillospiraceae bacterium
ATAGCGGATTTTCGGTCAACCGAGGCAAAAACGCAGCGAATACTGCCGTATTCGTGAGTATTTTAACGATGGGTGAACGGAATATCCGCCTTTTAAAAACTGGTTCGGGTTATCCGTGTCACCCTAAGCAAAGGAAGCCGCCGGTTCTGCCGGCGGCTTCCTTTGCTTTATAGCTCTCGTTTAATCTTATCCAGCGCCGCTTTTTCCAGGCGGCTGACCTGGGCTTGGGAGATGCCGATCTCCCCGGATACCTCCACTTGGGTGAGCCCCTTAAAGAAACGCAGGCTGAGGATCTTCTTCTCCCGGTCATTGAGGTTGGCGATAGCCTCCTTGAGGGCCAGCTCCTCCAGCCAGGTGCGGTCGTCGTTGCTGTCTCCCAGCTGATCCATGACGTAGATGGTATCTCCGCCGTCGTTATAGATAGGCTCATACAGCGACACCGGATCAACGATGGCCTCCAGCGCCATGACCACGTCCTCCCGGGGCAGGTCCAGCCGCCGGGCGATCTCCTCCACCGTTGGCTCCCGGTGATGCTCGTTGATGAGCTGTTCCTTGGCCTGCATGGCCCGGTAGGCGGTATCTCGCAGAGAACGGCTGATACGGATAGGATTGTTATCGCGCAGGTATCGTCTTATTTCGCCGATGATCATGGGCACCGCATAGGTGGAAAACCGCACGTCCAGCGTCAGGTCGAAGTTGTCGATGGCTTTAATCAGCCCGATGCACCCTACCTGAAACAGATCATCGGGATTTTCTCCCCGGCCGGCAAACCGCTGAATGACGCTCAGCACCAGCCGCAGATTCCCGTTGACCAGCTGGTCACGAGCCTTTTTGTCCCCCTCCCGGCACCGGTGCAGCAGCTGTATTTTTTCTGCCTCGGTGAGCACCTTGAGGGCGGCGGTGTTGACACCGCACAGCTCCACTTTGTTGTACATGCGCATCCCGTCCTTTCGGTTTCAGTATGGACGGGAGGGAGGGGAATCATACGCAATAAATAAAAATGCCCATCGGCATAAAGCCGATGGGCAAATTCATTGCTTGTCGGGGATCACACCGCACGGGTGACCTTTCCGGAACGCAGGCAACGGGTGCAGGCGTACACTCTCTTGGGAGAGCCGTCGACGATCGCCTTCACGCGGCGGATATTGGGCTTCCAGGTACGGTTAGACCGTCTGTGGGAGTGGGACACACGGATGCCGAAAGTCACACTCTTACCGCAAAAATCGCATTTTGCCATGGTTCTGCACCTCCTTCTTTCTGACCTGCCTTGAGGCAGTCCACTACACGTGGTCGCAACAGGGCGCAAAGTCCCCATTGACGCAACGGAACAAGTTTAGCAGATTTCTTTCAAAAAATCAAGCCTTTTTTACAAGGTTTGCAAAAAAAGTTTCATATCCTCTGCGACTTTTCCGGAAACACTTGTAATTTCGTTGCGGTTTTGATACAATATAAGTGTATATATATGTCAAGGAGACGAGAGTATGCTGCGCACCTTTATGGAAAATCGATCCGGCATGGACGTCATCGATATATTAAACCTGATGTTTGCCTATGCGGTCATCCTGCTGCTGGTACTGCCGGTGCATGAGCTGGCCCACGCCGGGGCGGCTTACGCTCTGGGGGATAAGACCGCCAAGTGGCAGGGGCGGCTGAGCCTCAACCCCTTTAAGCACCTTGATCTGTGGGGTAGCCTGATGATCCTCACGGTGGGCATCGGCTACGCCAAGCCGGTACCGGTCAACCCTTACAACCTGCGCCATGGCCGCCGGGATATGGCCTTGGTGTCATTGGCCGGGCCGCTGTCCAACCTGCTTATGGCGGTGGTGACGGTGGGCTTGTTCCGGCTGATCCTGGAGTTTTCGCCCGAATGGGATACGGTGGAGATCCTGTGGAATATCCTGATCAACACCATCGTTTCTATTAACATTTCGCTGGCGGTGTTTAATCTCCTGCCCATTCCGCCGCTGGACGGCAGCCGTCTGTGGAGCAGCCTGCTTCCCGGTCGGTGGGCGTACACCATCGAGGCATACAGCCAGTACATTACCATAGCGCTGTTTATCGTGCTGTTTATGGGGGTGCTGGACGGGCCTCTCAACACCCTGCACAGTGCGGTGTTTGATGGCCTGGATACCCTGTTTGGCGTGTCGGAGCGCCTGACCCTGCTTTTCTTAACGGGGCACTAATATTACGCATACAGGAGCGTTTCCATGGAAACCATATCCTACAAGCTGCCAGATTTTGAAGGGCCTCTTGACCTGCTTCTCTTTCTGGTACAGAAGAACAAACTGAATATTTATGACATTCCCATCTCCCAGGTACTGGAGCAGTATCTGGCGGCCATCCAGCAGATGAAGGACTACAACATGGACGTGGCCAGCGAGTTTCTGGAGATGGCGGCACGGCTGGTGCATATCAAGTCGGTGATGCTGCTGCCCAAGTACGAGGAGGAGACCGAGGAGCTCAAGCGGGAGCTGACCGGTCAGCTTATTGAGTACCAGCTATGCCAGCAGATGGCACGCCGTCTGGCGGTGGATTACGTGGGCGGCGATCTGTTTATCCGCACCCCGGAGGAGATCGAGCCGGATCTGACCTACCGTCGCCAGCACAAGCCGGAGGAGATGCTGGATGCGTATCTGTCCGCCGCCGGCCGGGGCAAGCGGCGTCTGCCGCCGCCGGCGCAGGCGTTCAGCGGTATTGTGGCACGCAAGATCGTGTCGGTATCCTCCCGTATTACTTATGTACTGCGCCGTTTGTACACCCGTCGCTCGGTGTCCTACGGCTCTCTGTTCCACAAGGCGGAATCCAAGTCCGAGCTGGTGGCGACCTTTCTGGCGCTGTTGGAGCTTATTAAGTCCAAGCGCATCCGGGTAGACGGAGAAGGGGACGACCAGCAGGTGCAGATGCGCCCCCCGGAGGAGTGGGACACCTCCTTGCCGGAGGATATGAGCGAGGAAGACCGTCAGGCGATTACCGCCGCACAGGAGGACGTGACCGATGGAGATTAAACAGTATAAGGCCGCTATGGAGGCCATTCTCTTTGCCAGTGGGGAGCCGGTGCCGGTGAGCCGTCTGGCCTTGGCGCTGGAGCTGGACGAGGAGACCACCGCCCGTATTGCGGAGGATCTGGCGCAGGATATCAACACCCGGGCTGGTGGCATTACCGCCCTCAAGCTCAACGATTCTTACCAGCTGTGCAGCGGAAAGGCGTATGCCGGCTACGTGCGCAAGGCGATGGATATCCGTCGCAACACCCCCTTGTCCCAGGCGGCCATGGAGGTGCTGGCCATTATCGCTTACAACCAGCCGGTGACCCGTCCCTTTGTGGAGCAGGTGCGCGGCGTGGATTGCAGTGCGGTGATGCAGGGCTTACAGCAGAAGGGGCTTATCGAGGAGCAGGGTCGTATGGATCTGCCCGGCCGCCCCTTGCTGTACGGCACCACCGAGAACTTCCTGCGGTGCTTCGGCCTTTCTTCTCCCGATCAGCTGCCGCCCTTGCCTCGCAAGGAGGAGCCTATGGCGGAGACCACTATGGACGAGATGCTGCAGATGGAACAGCCCTTGCCGGATGACAGCGAGCTGTTTGGCGAGGAGGAAAACGAGGAACAGGAGGCATAACCGTGACGGTTTTGTATATCCTGCTGGGTCTGCTGGGCTTACTGATATTGCTGGTGCTGCTGGCACTGTTTGTGCCGGTGTACGCTCGTATCCGTTACGACGGTCAGCTGTGGATATCCATACGGGTGCTGGGCATTCCCCTCACCCTTCTGCCCACCGCGGCGGACAAAAAGCCCAAGAAAAAGAAAAAAGACAAAAAATCGAAAAAAACCAAGTCCGGTCTCTCCAAGGGGGCGGCTCTTAAGAAGGAGCTGTCAGCCAGCTTTCGTCGGGACGGGGTAGCGGCCACCCTGCGGTATTTGCAGGAGGTGGCGGCGGCCGCCGCCCGGGCGCTGGACAAGACCCTGCGTGCCATTACGGTGGACAGGCTGTGCTTGGAGATGCTCGTCGCCGCTGACGAGCCGTCCAAGACGGCGGTGCGGTACGGGGAGGTCTGTGGGGTGCTGTACCCGGCCTTGACCACCCTGGAGAGCCGGGTGACCTTCCGCCAGCGTCACCTGCGGGTGGAACCCGGATTTCTGGCGGAAAAAAGCGATGTTTATCTGGATGTACGCCTGCATGTGTGGGTGTTCCGCGTGGTAGGAGCCGGCCTTGGTCTGCTGCTGCGCTTGATGAGTGATAAGGAGGTAACTGACAATGGCTAATCAAGTAGAAGGTTTGATGGGTGTTTCGGTGGACAAGATCCACGAGCTGGTGGATGCCAACACGGTGGTGGGTACTCCCATGACCCTGCCGGACGGCAGCACCGTGATCCCGGTATCCAAGGTGTCTTACGGGTTCGCCTCCGGCGGCTCCGATCTTCCCAGTAAGAATGCGTCCGGTCTGTTCGGCGGCGGTGCCGGCGCCGGTATTCACATCACTCCGGTGGCGTTCCTGACCCTTAAGGACGGCAACGTTAACGTCCTGCCGGTGGTGTCCACGCCGGATACGCTGGATCGCCTGGTGTCTATGATCCCCACCCTGGTGGAGAAGGTAGAGAAGCTGATCAAGAAAAAGGACAAGACCGAGGACGCTGACGGCGAATAACCGCTGATCACCTCATCATAAGGTGTGGTGAGGTGGTAGTATGTGCAGAGCGTTGTCAGTGGCTTGGTGGTGTGTGGTGCTGTTGCTCCTATGGGTGGTGTCCGGTCCGCCGGTGCAGGCTGCCGGGGCGCCCTCTGTGTCGGCACAGGCGGCGGTGGTGTACGAGCCACAGTCCGGTACGCTGTTGTACCGGAAAGAGGCTGACACCAAGCGGCCGATGGCCAGTACGACCAAGCTGATGACCGCTTTGCTGGCGGCAGAACGGCTGTCCCCGGAGACTACCGTCCGGGTGCCGGCGAAAGCCGTGCCGGTGGAGGGTACGCAGATCGGTCTGGCGGCAGGGGATACCGTGACGGTACGGGATCTGCTGGCAGGACTGTTGCTGGCATCCGGCAACGACGCCGCCAATGCATTGGCGTTGCTGATGGCGCCCACCATGGCTGATTTTGCGGATCGGATGAATGAGAAGGCACGGTCGCTGGGCATGAGCCACAGCGTATTCGTGACCCCCTCTGGTCTGGACGAAGGGGAACACGGCGCCAGCGCCCGGGATATGGCGGTGCTGGGTGCGGCGGTGCTGGAGCAGCCGGTGCTGGCCGAGCTGTGCGCCGCCACCACGGCTACCGTCACGGTGGCAGGCAGACGCATGACCCTGACCAATCATAACAAGCTCCTGCGGCTGGTGGACGGCTGTGTGGGGCTTAAGACCGGGTTTACCCGGCAGGCCGGACGGTGTCTGGTATCGGCGGTGCGCCGGGACGGGATCACCCTCATTGCGGTGACCCTCCATGCTCCGGACGACTGGGACGATCACGCCGCCTTGTATGACTATGCTTTTTCCCAAGTGCGGCAGGAAGCTCTGCCATCGGTCAGCCCTGCTGTATGCCCGGTAGCCGGAGGGACCCGATCATCGGTGCCGTTGACCTGTCGCCTTCCCTCCCACGGGATCCTGCTGGCAGGCGAGGCCCTGACTGCCCGGGTGTATCTGCCTGCCTTTGTGTGGGCGGAGGTGTCGCAGGGGCAGGTGCTGGGAGAGGTGCGCTACACCGCCGGAGATCGGCTGATCTGCGCTGTCCCCTTGCAGGCGGCACAGACGGTGCCGGCACGGCCCCAGCCATCCTTCTGGACGCTGGTATGGCGTCGGCTCGGCCAGCTGATGGACGGCTTATTGACATGACAAGGAGCTATAAAGGAGTAATAAACCATGGCATTGGTACGGTTACAGAAGCTGCTATCCGAGCGAGGCGTTGCCTCCCGTCGCAAGGCGGAGGAGCTGATCGAGGGTGGCCACGTTAAGGTCAATGGCCACGTGGCACAGCTGGGCGACAAGGCGGACGACCGCAAGGATATCATCCACGTGCGTGGCAAGCGCTTGGCTGCAGCGGCGGCCCCGGTATATGTGGCATTGCACAAGCCCCGGGGCTTTATCACCACCATGAAGGACGAGCAGGGGCGCAAATGTGTGGAAGAGCTGGTGCGCATTGACGGCACCACCCTGTTTCCGGTGGGACGGCTGGACCGGGAGAGCGAAGGCCTGCTGCTCATGACCAACGACGGCGATTTTGCCAATGCGGTCACCCATCCGTCCACCCATATCCCCAAGCTGTACCGAGTGACTCTGCGCACCCCTATGACGGACGAGCAACGGGTGCGGTTTGAGGAGGGCATCCCCCTGGACGGCCGCAGGACCGCCCCGGCGGAGGTGCATATCGTATCCAGCGCTCCGGATCGGTGCGTCATCGAGGTGACGCTGTATGAGGGGCGCAACCGCCAGATCCGCCGGATGTGTGAGGCGCTGGGTCTGGAGGTCATCCGTCTGCGGCGCAACGCCGTGGGCAGCGTGCGGCTGGGGATGCTCCCGGCCGGCAGTTGGCGGTATCTTACCCCCAAGGAGGTACGGGATCTGGTGATGGCCACCGGCTCCCAGAAGAAGATCGCCGCTGCCTATATCAAGAATGGGAGGGAACCTGACCGTGATTACCATAATGCCCGCCGATAAGGCGTTTTTAGAGTCCATCAACGCCCCTGAGGGGGTGGAAGCCCTGGTGCTGCGAGACAGCCGTCAGGAGATCAGCGGCCACGCTTTGTTCCGCTTGCAAGGACAAGAGGTGGAGCTGTTGGGGGTGGTGTGCGACGAGCCGTTGCTGGTAGACGGTCTCATTCGCTCGGTGCTCAATGCCGGTGATTACCGGGGGGCCACCGACGGCCTGTGCCGGGTGGAATCGCTGGCTCCCCATCTCCAAAGGCTGGAGTTTCAGCCCACCGAGGATGGCTGGCGCGTATCGCTGGAAGCTTTTTTCCGCGCCGGGTGCAGTGGCGAAGACAGAACATAATAAGCAGACGGCCGGTCGAAAAAGACCGGCCGTTTTTCATTGATTTTCCTTGACACTTTCTTGACAGTATCGTATAATATATGTAAATTGGGAAAAATTGTAGCCGACGGCTGTTTTGGCCGCGGTTGTGACAGAAAGGAATGGATGAACGATGAAAAAATTCAACATTACCGTCAACGGCAACGCCTACGAGGTTGAGGTAGAGGAGATTGGCGGCGTCGCAGCTCCTGTGGCGGCTCCGGCTCCTGCAGCGGCGGCTCCGGCTCCGGCGGCAGTGCCTGCTCCGGCTCCGGCGGCGGCTCCTGCCCCGGCGGCAGCTCCGGCGCCCGTGGCTGGCGGTTTTGATGTAGCCTGCCCCATGCCCGGCACCATTGTGGACATCAAGGTGGCGGCCGGTGATACGGTCAAGAACGGCCAGGTGCTGGCGGTGTTCGAGGCCATGAAGATGGAGAACGAGATCATGGCTGACCGTGACGGTACCGTGGCGGCGGTGTACGTGGCTAAGGGTGACACGGTGGATTCCGGCAAAGTGCTGATGACCCTGAACTGATTTTTGCGAGGTGTGTAACATGGCAACGCCCATTAAGATTACCGAAGTTGTCCTGCGTGATGCGCACCAGTCCTTGCTGGCGACCCGCATGACCATGGACGAGATGCGGCCTATTCTGGCGGAGATGGATAAGATCCCCTATTTCTCCGTAGAGTGCTGGGGCGGCGCTACCTTTGACTCCTGCATCCGTTTCTTGGATGAGGATCCGTGGGAGCGTCTGCGCATCATGCGCCGGGAGATGCCCCACCAGAAGCTGCAGATGCTGTTCCGCGGCCAGAATATGCTGGGCTATCGTCCTTACGCAGACGACGTGGTCGAATATTTTGTGCAGAAGTCCGTGGCCAACGGCATTGATGTGATCCGCATCTTTGACGCGCTCAATGATGCCCGTAACCTGCAGACGGCTATCCGCGCCGCCAACAAGGAGAAAGCACACGTGCAAGGCTGTATCAGCTATACCCTCAGCCCGGTGCACAACAACGAGTATTACACCGCTTATGCCAAGACCCTGGAGGAGATGGGTGCCCACTCCATCTGTATCAAGGATATGGCCGGTCTGCTGACCCCCTATGCTTGCTACGATCTGGTGTCCCGTCTGAAGGAAGCGGTGAGCATTCCCATCGATATCCACAGTCATTACACGGCCGGTCTGGCCTCCATGTCCATCATGAAGGGTATCGAAGCGGGTGCTTCCATTGTGGATACGGCTATGAGCCCTCTGTCGGTGGGTACCTCCCATATGCCGACCGAGTCGCTGGTGGCGGCTCTGCAGGGCACCGAGTACGATACCGGTCTGGATCTCAACCAGCTTAATGTGGTGCGTGCTCACTTTGCCAAGCTGCGTGAGAAGTATATTGGCGAAGGGCAGATCAGCCCCAAGTCGCTTGGCGTGGACGCCAACACCCTGCTGTATCAGGTTCCGGGCGGTATGTTCTCCAACATGCTCAAGCAGCTCAAGGATGCCGGCAAGGAAGATAAGCTGGAGGAAGTGTTGGCGGAGATCCCCCGTGTCCGGGAGGATTCCGGCTATCCTCCGCTGGTGACCCCCACCAGTCAGATTGTGGGTACCCAGGCGGTATTTAACGTCATCATGGGCGAGCGATACAAGATGGTCACCAAGGAGTTCCGTGGCATGATCCACGGCGACTACGGTAAGACCCCGGCTCCCATCGATCCGGCATTTTCCAAGATGATTCTGGGCGACGATGAGCCCATCACCTGCCGCTTTGCGGACACCTTGGAGCCGGAGCTGGATAAGCTGCGTGAGGAGGCCGCTGCGTATGTTAAGCAGGAGGAGGACGTGCTCACCTACGCCATGTTCCCTCAGGTGGCCCCCAAGTTCTTCGAGAAGCGGGATGCGGCGACCGATCCCAACGGCACCTATACTCCCACCGTGACCGTTACTCCGGTATAATCAGATAAGCAGAAAAGCCACCCGACCAGCGGCCGGGTGGCTTTCGTTTTTGACAGAGTGTCCTATTACTTTTGCGCCTTCTTTTGGGTGAGGCTGATGAGCAGGAAGACGGCTACCAGCACCGCCACCGCACCGCCAAGGATCAGGTACATGGCAGGGATCTCTACCGCCTGACCGTTAAAGTAAATGCGGCAGTCCAGCGCATCCTTAAGCTCCTGGATGACGGTGTCGGGGACCCCCAGACGCTGCATCTCCGCCATAGGACCTCGCAGGGAGTGGGTACGCAGGAGGGCGGTGCCGTAGGTGCCAGGCAGGAAGGAGACGGCTGTCTGCAGACCTTCCCCAAAGGAAGCGATGGGCATATACGCACCGCAAATAAAGCCATAGCAAGAGCTGACGATGCTGCCCACGGCAGATATCTGTCCCTGGGTGGACAGAAAGCGGTTAACAAGAGAGGAGAGGGCAGTTCCAAAGAAGGTCAGCAGTACCACGTCCAGCAATAGCCAGCCCACATCCACGGCCGGCAGATACCAGCCCACCACATACACGTATACGAGGCAGGCGCCAACGGCGACCAGGCAGATGAGCAGGGTGGACAGCAGGGTGGCGGCATAGTAGGCAAGGGAAAGTGTGGAGGAAGGAACGGGGGAGATACGCAGATCCTTGCTGCTGCCCCGTACCTTATCCTGCACCATCAGAAAGTTGGCACCAAAGGCCACCGTGACACAAGACACCGACAGGATGGAGGACATGAGCTGTCCTCCTACCAGCCCATCCAGCAGGGTATCCGGCAGGCTGATGCCTTGAGGAAGATTCATGACAAAGGTATCCCGGTAAATATCTCCCAGGAAGGTGGCATACAGCACCAGCAGAATAAACGGGGTGATCAACGAGGTGAAAAAGGTGCCTTTATCCTTGAAGAACAGGGTGACGTTACGCTTGACAAGGGCGGTAAAGATGCTCATTTTCCCTCGCCTCCTTCCAGCTTTTTACCGGTAACCTGCAGAAACACATCGTCCATCTTGCCTTTTGTGATCTCGTAGTCCCGGAAGATCTCCGGGTGCCGGACGATAAGGGCGGTAGCCTCGGCGGTGTTTTGCAGGGACAGACGGTAGGCGTCCCGCAGAGAGGTGTAGGCGACTCCCAGCGCCTGCACCTCTTGCTCGGTGACCCCATAGAGGGTGACGAAATCCCCGGTGTGGGCATTTTTAAGCTCCAGAGGTGTTCCTTCGGCGCAGATACTGCCGCTGTCCAGGATGACCACGTAGTCCGCTTCGGCGGCTTCCTCCATGTAATGGGTGGTGAGGAACACGGTCATGCTCTCCTCCCGGCGCAGGCGATCGATGACATTCCACAGGAGCTTGCGCGTCTGCGGATCCAGCCCGGTGGTGGGTTCGTCCAGGATGAGGATACGGGGGTGATGCAGCAGTGCCCGGGCAATATCAATACGCCGCCGTTGTCCGCCGGAAAGCTTACCCACCGGCCGTCGCAGCAGCTCCCGGAAGCAAAGCAGCTCTGCCAGCTCGTCCAGACGTTGCTGGAAAGCTGCTCCGGTAATGCCGTACAGCGCCGCCCGGCTTTGCAGGTTATCCCGTACGCTCAGGGGAGCGTCCAGCACCGATTGCTGGAATACCACACCCAGCTCCCGTTTGATGCTGTCCGGACGGTCATCCAGATCGGCACCGCCGATGAGCACCTGCCCACTGTCCTTGGCCAACTGACCGCAGAGGATATTGATGGTGGTGGATTTGCCGGCTCCGTTAACGCCCAGGAAGGCAAACAGCTCCCCTTCCTTGACCTGAAAGCTCAGATCACGGACGGCGTGCACCGGTCCAAAACGCTTGTTAAGCTGTTTTATTTCAATTATGTTGGTCATCAGTAGGCCTCCTTAACCCTTGGAATATATCGGTTATCATGCGGCTGATCAGCTCCTCCTCCGGGACGAAGAACCCGGTGGCCGCCATCACCGCCAGACCGTGGACGAAGATCCACATCTCCAGATGAAACAGCTCGGCCTCCTCCGGCTGGATACCAGCCGCTTCTTGCGCCAGCTCGGTGATGGTGCGGTCAAAGGAGACAGCCGTTTGCTCCGTTGTCCCTCTGTCTTGCATGTACAGGAGGCGAAATAGCTCCGGCTCCTTTTTGGCAAAGGTGATGTAGGCGATGCCGGCGGCCTTGTAGGGAGCATATCGCTTTCGGTCCATTTCTTGCTTTTGGTGTGCATCGCTCAGAGCCAGCGCCTCCTCCATCACCGCCCGACGCAGCTCCTCCATGGTGGGGAAGTTGGAAAACACCGGCTGGGTGGAGCATCCCAGCTTCGCGGCGACCGCCCGGGCGCCCAACGCCCCGGCGCCTTGCTCCCGGACTAGCTGCAGGGCCGCTTGCACGATATCCTGTCGATGTATCTTTGCGGTCGGTGGCATGGTCTCACTCCTTTACATAACAGATGATATATAACACTTGTTATTATATCATATTGCTTCGATTTGTCAAGGGCGGCAGGCTTTTTCAGCAAACTGTTACAAAACGCTCACCGAGACATTGTGAATTTTTTATCCGCTTTTGGCGGATAGGACTTGCAAAACGGGGAAAATATGGGTATAATAGATGAGTACGAATGTGCGCTGTGGCGCGTACAGTATAAACCGAAAGGAGTACCAATATGAACTATACCCATGAAGTTGAAAAAATGTGCATAGTGAAGAAAGGCCCCCATCACGGTCCTGCCCCCATCCCGGAAGAGGGACGCTGGGTCAAGGCGACCGAGATTGCTGACATTTCCGGCCTGACTCACGGCATCGGCTGGTGCGCTCCTCAGCAGGGCACCTGCAAGCTGACCCTTAACGTGAAGAACGGCGTGGTCGAGGAGGCGCTGGTGGAGACCATCGGTTGCTCCGGCATGACCCACTCTGCGGCTATGGCCGCCGAGATCCTGCCCGGCAAGACCCTGCTGGAGTGCCTCAACACCGACCTGGTGTGTGACGCCATTAACGTGGCTATGCGCGAGCTGTTCCTGCAGATCGTGTACGGCCGCACCCAGTCCGCTTTCTCCGAGGATGGTCTGTCCATCGGTGCCGGTCTGGAGGATCTGGGTAAGGGCCTGCGCTCTCAGGTGGGCACCATGTACTCCACCAAGGTCAAGGGCGTTCGCTATCTGGAGATGGCCGAGGGCTATGTGACCAAGATCGCTCTGGATGAGGACGGCGAGGTCTGCGGCTACCAGTTTGTGAAGCTGGGTAAGATGCTGGAGGATATCCGCCACGGCGCTACCCCCAACGAGGCTTATGAGAAGAACATCGGTCAGTACGGTCGCTTTGACAATGCGGCGCAGTACATTGACCCCCGTGAAGAATAATAAAGGAGGAATGTACAGATGGCTAACGACGTGAAGTTTGAAGGTAAAGACCGCCGCCTGCCGGGTATCGAGAAGTTCCTGGCGGACAATGGCCTTGGCTCTCTGGAGGAGTGCCGTGATCTGTGCCTCTCCAAGGGTGTGGATGTGGATGCGATCGTCAAGGGCGTACAGCCCATCGCTTTCGAGAACGCTGTGTGGGCGTACACCATGGGTGTGGCGCTGGCCCTCAAGCGTGGTGTGACCGATGCCGCCGAGGCGGCCGCCGTTATCGGCGAAGGCCTGCAGGCTTTCTGCGTGCCCGGCTCTGTGGCCGAGCAGCGCAAGGTGGGTCTGGGCCACGGTAACCTGGGCAAGATGCTCCTCTCCGAGGAGACCACCTGCTTCGCTTTCCTGGCCGGCCACGAGTCCTTCGCCGCCGCCGAGGGTGCGATCGGTATCGCCCGTACCGCCAACAAGGTGCGCAAGACCCCCCTGCGCGTGATCCTCAACGGTCTGGGCAAGGATGCGGCCTACATCATCAGCCGCATCAACGGCTTCACCTACGTGGAGACCGACTATGATTTCTTCACCGGCGAACTGAAGGTGCTGCGTGAGAAGGCATTCTCTGACGGCGAGCGTGCGCTGGTGCGCTGCTACGGCGCCAACGACGTGAACGAAGGCGTCGCCATCATGCAGAAGGAGGGCGTGGAGGTGTCCATCACCGGTAACTCCACCAACCCCACCCGCTTCCAGCATCCCGTTGCCGGCACCTACAAGAAGTGGGCTATTGAGAACGGCAAGAAGTACTTCTCCGTGGCTTCCGGCGGCGGCACCGGCCGCACCCTGCACCCCGATAACGTGGCTGCCGGCCCTGCCTCCTACGGCTTGACCGACACCATGGGCCGTATGCACGGCGACGCTCAGTTTGCCGGCTCCTCCTCCGTGCCTGCGCACGTGGAGATGATGGGCCTCATCGGTATGGGTAACAACCCCATGGTGGGCGCCACCGTGGCCTGCGCTGTGGCCGTTTCCCAGGCGAAGTAATTCATCACACAACAAACAAGGACTTGGAGAGTCACTCTCCAAGTCCTTGTTCCATTTTGATTGCATACAGCCGGCATGCTTTGTGCCTTGCGAAATATCCGTTAGCCGCATGGATTAGAAACTGTTTCGAGTGGTAATGGCTTGACTTTGGCAGATGGCTGCTTTACAATGAGACTATAAGAAGGGAGTGGTTGTTGTGTTGTACAGTTATTCCATCACGCCATTGGCGGAGAACGAGTTTGAGCAGCGTTCGGCGGATATCGTGGCGCAGGTGAAGCGTGGGGCCTTTACCATGCCGCTGTTCTGCCTGGTGCTGGTACCCGAGGGCGACCCGGTGTGGGATAAAGCGGGTAAGATGGCCAAGCTGTATGCCCGGTATCGTGATCGCCTGGCGCAGGATGGGGTAGAGACCGGCATCCTGGTGCAGGCCAGTCTCGGTCACGGTTATACCATCACCCCGGCTCCTTTCCAAAACTACGTGGGGCTGGAGCCTCATGGTGAGGATGGCTGTGATCCTGCCATCAATACGACCTATGCTTATTGCCCTCTGGATAAGGGCTTTGTGGATCACTTCTGTGACGTGATGCGCACCCTGGCCAAGGAACGCCCTCGTGTCATTATGCTGGATGATGATTTTCGTCTGACGATGCGTTCCGGTCGCGGATGCGCTTGCCCTCGTCACCTGGCAGAGTTTAACCGCCGTACAGGTAAGGGCTGGAGCCGACAGGAGCTGTGGGCACACGTGGGTTCTCACCCTAATGACGATGCGCTGACCCGGCAGTTTACGGATACCCAGCAAGAGGCGTTGGTGGAGGCCGCCCGGGCTTTCCGTGCCGCCATTGACGAGGTGGATCCCACCATCCAGGGTATTAACTGCATCTCCGGTCACCTGTGCGAGTCGGGCGATGCGGTCAACAAGGTGTTTGCCGGCAAGGGCAACCCCACCATCGTTCGCATCGGTAACGGCTGTTATGCGCCTTATGCGGTGCGTGATTTCAGCCGTGGTATCATCAACGCCGCCATCACCGCCCGCAAGATGAAGAAGCGGGGCATTGACGTTATCCTTGCCGAGACGGATACCATCCCCTTTAACCGGTACGCCAAGAGCGCCCGGTACCTGCATTCTCATTTTACTGCCTCTTTGTTGGAGGGCTTGAGCGGTGCCAAGCATTGGCTTACCCGTACCTCCGCCTTTGAGCCGGAATCGGGCAAGGCGTACCGGGACATCCTGGCCAAGCACCATGGGATGTACGAACGGCTGACCGAGCTGGCCCGGGATATTCGCTGGGAGGGCGTCTCTGCCACCTTCGTACAGCAGGAAGATATGAAGCAGCAAGGCAATATTTGGGACTATCACACCCATGATCTGGTGCAGAAGAATTTGGAGCGGATGGGGCTTCCTTTCTACCTGTCCGATGAGCCGGAGAAGCTCAATTTTATCGAGGGCGCCGTTGCCGGGGATCTTACCGATGAGCAGCTGGAGCGGCTGTTCGAGACCTCCGTCTTTGCGGATGGCTTGGCGGCTAAGATATTGGTTCAGCGTGGTTACGGCGACCGGCTGGGCGTAACGGTGGAGGACTGGGATCTGGGCGTATGCCATGGGGAGACCTTTGATGGCACCTTGGATCAGTGTTGTATCACGCAGAAGAATGCGCTCAAGCTCATACCCACCGATCCCTGCACCGAAGTGCTGACCCACAACTATTACTGTCAGGACGGCTTTGCTCAACCGCTCAGCCCCGCTGTCACTTGCTTGGACAGGGGAGAGAGCCGGTTGTCGGTGGTATTCTGTGGTTCGTTCAGTTATCCGTTTACCTACACGGAGGGCTTTGCGTTCCTTAATGAGAGCCGCAAGGCGCAGCTTGCCTCCCTTTTCACTCGTGCCGGGGCGTTGCCTGTTTATTGTGTGGGGGACGATGAGATCTGCTTTAAGGTAGGTCGCCTGCCCGACGGCCGCCGAATCGCTTGCGTGTACCTGCTGGGGGTGGACCCCATGGAGGAGCTGCGTTTACATCTTGATGAAACGCCCCACAGTATCTCGGTGATGCTCCCAGATGGCACCGAGCAACCGGTCTCCTTTACCGCCGCCGGCGACGTGTACACCCTCGACCTGCGGGTGGAATCCATGTACCCGGTCATTTTGCTCATACAATAAAATCTGTTTGCAAGAAGGAGCCGACTCGGTTGAGTCGGCTCCTCTTCTTACGGAATTTGTCCGCTTGAGAGAAGCCATTTTGACGGTTATAACATTGTAAAAAAATACAGACAATTTAGAGGGTTTATTGTAATTTTGAGCATTATAGCGGGTGAATATAGACATTTTGCCGTGTTTTTGCTAAGATGTCTTTGTCAAATCTGCAATTTCCGTAATCATTTTTGCATAGGAGGATGGAGAGATGAAAAAAACATCTGGGGTACGGCGCCTGCTGTCGATCGTACTGTCGACGGTGTTGCTGTTCTCGGCCTTGGCCATCATCGAGGTGTCTGCCTCGTCCGATGTGTGGGGCTTTGAGACGGACACTTTGGGCGAGAACCTATCCCTGAGCACCACCTACACGGCGGTGCCTACCGATACGGTGTCCCATAGCGGCAGTCGCTCCTTACTGCTCAACGGCAGCAAGAAGGCGGCGGCTCAGCGTCCGCAGGTCACCCTTAAGAAGGGTACCGGCGAGACGGTCTCGGTGGTAGAGGGCGGCGTGTACAACGTCACCTTCTATGTACTGCTGCCGGAGGATGCCCCGGACAACCGGTTCTTCTACTGGCTGACCGCCACCGACAGCACCGTGGCGTACACCACCACGGACGAAAAGAATGCGGATCTGTTCTACGAGCCGGCGGCGGCCATCCGTGCCACCAAAGGCTCCTGGTACGAGGTCAAGATCAACAACGTGACCGCCGCCCACAGCGGCAACCTGCGTCTGGGTGTTTCCATCAATTCCAACACCGCCCACGTGCTGTACGTGGATGATGTCTTGGTGGAAACGGTGTCCGAGCCGACAACACCGCCCCCTCCGGCGGCTACCCCCGAATGGGGCTTTGAGGCGGACACTTTGGGCGAGAACCTGTCCCTGAGCACCACCTACACGGCGGTGCCTACCGATACGGTGTCCCATAGCGGCAATCGCTCCTTACTGCTCAACGGCAGTAAGAAGGCGGCGGCTCAGCGTCCGCAGGTCACCCTTAAGAAGGGCACCGGCGAGACGGTCTCGGTGGTAGAGGGCGGCGTGTACAACGTCACCTTCTATGTACTGCTGCCGGAGGATGCCCCGGACAACCGGTTCTTCTACTGG
>SVPB01000042.1 GCA_015066065.1 Oscillospiraceae bacterium
CATGTACCCGGAAGCCCGGTATTCCCCCTGCGGCACCACCTCCTATATGCCGGAATCTCTGGGCAAGCTCATTAAGATGAACAAGGTGCCGGTGGTGGCGGTGGTCCATCGGGGCAACCACCTGCATTCCCCCTTCTTTAACTACCGTCAGAAGCGGAAGGTGCCCCTGCACACCACCTTCACCCAGATCCTCACCGCCGAGCAGATAAAGACCCTGTCGGTGGAGGAGATCAACCGGGTAGTACGGCAGGCGCTGACCTATGACGACTACCGGTATCAGAAGGATAACGGTATCCGCATCACCGAGCCCTACCGGGCAGAGGGACTGCATAAGCCGCTGTACCAGTGCCCTCATTGCCTGGAAGAAGGCAAGATGGATTCCAAGGGCGCCAAGATCTTCTGTACCGCCTGCGGTAAGCGGTGGGTATGGGAAGAGACCGGCGACCTGCGAGCGCTGGAGGGAGATACCGAGTTTACCCACATCCCCGACTGGTTCGAATGGGAACGCCAGCAGGTCATCCGGCAGGTGGAGGAGGGTACCTACCGCTTTGAGGATGAGGTGGAGGTGTACTCTCTGCCCCGGTGCTGGCGGTACATGAAGCTGGGAAAAGCCCGGCTGACCCACGATCCGCAGGAGGGCTTTGTGCTGGAGGGACACTACCGGGATGCCGATTACCACATCCACCGCACCCCCTTACAGCAGAACAGCCTGCATATCGAGTACGATTATTGCTACATCAAGCCCTTTGACTGCGTGGACATCTCCACCGAAAACGACTCCTTCTACTGCTACCCCACCAAGCCCAACGTGGTGACCAAGCTAGCCTTTGCCACCGAAGCCATCTATCAAAAGCATTTAAGGGAGACAAAGTAACATGAAACGAGCTACCTTTCTGGCCCACGTGACCGAAGCGGCCCGGCAACAGAATATCCTGGAAGAACAGATGTTGAGTACCGTCCGGGAATGGGGCTTTGAGGCGCTGGAGGTGCACAGCGATATGCTTTGTCCGGACACCATCCGGCGCCTAAAGGCCGCCGACCTAGCAATATCCTGCGTGTATCGGCTGTGTGACTACAATCGGCCGGAGGAGCAGGATGCTATCCGCCGGTTTCTGTACGACGTGGCTGAGGCCGGCAGCCGGCAGGTGCTTATTCTCCCGGAGGACATGACCCCCGGTGACAGAACGCCCCAGATAGCCCGGCTGGCGGAGCATCTGCACCGCACCTGCGAGGAAGCTGCCCCCTACGGTATCCGGGTACTGTTGGAGGATTACGACGGCGCCGGTTCCCCTTGCTGTCAGCTTGCCGATCTGCGCACCCTGCTGGAGGCGGTACCTGCCCTGGGGCTGGCCTTTGATACCGGCAACTTCCTCTATTCCGGTCAGGATACCTTAGAAGCCTATGCGCGACTCAAGGGACGGCTCTGTCACCTGCATCTCAAGGATCGGTGCTTAACACCACTGCATCCAAACGACCAGCCCATGGTGACCCCCGACGGACGTGCCCTTTACCCCTGCGCCGCCGGCAAAGGGATACTCCCCATTGCGACCATCCTGCAAAAGGCGCAGGAGCAGGGCTACGATGGCTACGCCGTGACCGAGCACTTCGGCGCCGCCGATCAGTATACCTGCCTGCAGGAGGATGCCAAACTGAAGCTGTAATTATCATCAAAAAAACAAGGCGCTGTCTGTCACAGTGCCTTGTTTTTTCTTTATTCATAGCCGGTTTACAGCACCGCTTGGGTAGCCTCATGCAGACGGGCGTAAGCGCCGCCGGCAGCCAGCAGTTCCTCATGCGTGCCCTGCTCCCGGATGCCCTCATGATCGATGTACACGATGGTATCCGCATGGCGGATGGTGGAGAGCCGGTGGGCAATGACCAGGGTGGTGCGGCCACGGGACAGCTCGGTCAGCGCCGCCTGAATGTGCGCTTCCGTCACGGTATCCAGCGCAGAGGTGGCCTCATCCAGCAATAGGATGGGCGGATTCTTAAGGAAAATGCGAGCAATGGAAATGCGCTGCTTTTGTCCTCCCGACAACATCACGCCCCGTTCCCCCACATAGGTATCGTAGCCATGGGGTAATGCCATGATATCCTCATGGATTTCCGCCCGACGAGCCGCCTCGATAACCTCCTCATCGGTGGCATCCAGACGACCGTAGCGGATGTTCTCCATCACCGTGCCGGCGTAGATCATCACATCCTGCTGGACGATCCCCACCTGCCGGCGCAGGGATTCCACCGTGACCGTGCGCAGCTCCTGCCCATCAATGCAGATCTCCCCTGCCTCCACCTCGTAGAACCGGGGAATAAGGTGGCACAGGGTGGTCTTGCCGCCGCCGGAGGGGCCGACCAATGCTACCGTTTTGCCTGCCGGGATGGTCAGATTGACCCCTTCCAGCACCTGCACGCCTTCATCGTAAGAGAAGGTGACATCCTTGAGGGTGATGTGCCCACCCTGACAGCAAAGGGGCTTGGCATCCGGAGCGTCGGTGATATCCGGCTCGGTATCCATGATCTCCTGGAACCGGATGAAGCCGGCCATGCCGGTGGTGTACTGCTCCACAAAGTTAGCCAGTTTGCGGATGGGCTGCAGGAAGGAGGCGATGTACATGGTGAACACCAGCAGATCCACATACGCCAGATCGCCTCCGATGATCAGCAGACCACCGGCGGCAATGACCGCCACGTTGATGAGATTGGTGGTGATATCGGTACCGGCGCTGAAGATGCCCATCTGCTTATAGAAATCCTTCCGGGAAACCCGGTAAGCCTCGTTGCCGTCGGCAAACCGCTGGCGCTCGTAGGCTTCGTTAGCAAAGGCCTTGGCGGTACGTACACCGCTGATGCCGGATTCGATGTTGCTGTTGATGACCGCCATTTTCTCCTTAACGCCACGGCTGGCGGCGCCCATCTGACGGCGGCGCATCACCGTAAAGCCCACCATCAGCGGCACCAGCACCAGAATGACCAGCGCCAGCTCCCACCGGATGGTAAACAGGATGATCAGCGAACCCACCAAGGTCACCACAGAGATAAACAGATCCTCCGGCCCGTGATGAGCCAGCTCCACCACCTCAAACAGATCGGTGGTGACCCGGGACATAAGCTGACCTGTCCGATGCTTGTCGTAGAACCGGAAGGACAGCTTCTGCAGATGGGTAAACAGATCCCGGCGCATATCCACCTCCATGTGGACACCCAGCATATGTCCCCAGTAGGTGACAATAAACTGAAACACGCCTTTGAGCAAATAAGCCCCTACCAGCACCACCATCCACACAAAAAACGCCATATAAGCCTCCCGGGGAAGCAGGGTGTTGAGAGCATATTTGGATATAAGTGGGTATACCAGATCCACCGCCGCTATAAAGAACGCGCATACCAGATCCAGGATAAACATCCGGCGATACGGCTTATAGTAAGCAATAAACCGACGAAGCATGGGCTACATCCTTCCATTTTTATTCCATGTATTGCATTATAACAAAAAATACCGCCCATTGCAATGCAAAAGGCGGCATTTTTTTAGCGATAAAAGACCTTGACGGGAACGGTAATCGGCTTAGCGGCGGTAATGCGCAGCTGATAAGAGGCCTCCTGCGTGGTGAAGCGGCACACCTGCCGGCCGTCCCCTTCTCCTTTAAATACCGGTTCATAAGAGGTGCCGTTAAAGGCCTCCACCGTGTAAGCGCCCACCCCGGTGGCATCAAACGCCACCGTGTTATAGGGGAAGATGCCCCCCAGCTCCACCCGTACTCCGGCAGCGTCGGGGATCACCCGGGCAGAGGGTGCCGCCGCCAAGTCTCGCTCCGGATCGGTGGTCGTGCGGCGTTCTTCCAGGTAGGGGGAAACGTCCCCATACAGAGAAAAGCGGCGCAGTAACGGTGTCGCGGCGCAGTCGGTAAGCCGCAGGCGCACCGCCTCGGCGGTCACCGCCGGAAAATACTCTGCCCGGCAGTAGCCCACACAAGCCTTGTCCGCCAAGGTGATCCACCGGCCATCCACCAGCGCTTCCACCGCAAACCGACGGATGCGGTGACCGTATTCGATGGCTTCACTCAGAACAAAGCAGCCCACCTCCGTTTTTTGAGAAAAGGTGTAGGTCACGGTGGGCATCCCATCTCCCGGTGCAGGAACAAAAAGGAGCTGATCCGTCTGAGAAGGCGAGGAGAAGGTCACGGTGGCGTTCGCCGCCAGATCCTGCGCAAACAGTGCTTGCAGCCGTTCTTGCCAGCCTTGGATGGCGGCCACATCCGTGGAATGCAGACGCCCGGTGGTGTCCGCCGGCAGATTGAGAAGAATGCCGGCATTGCGCCCCACCGAGGTGAACCAGTAATGGACCAGCTCTCCCGGTGTTTTGACCTGCGCATCCTGCTCCGGATGGTAGAACCAGCCGGGACGGATGGAGGTGTCGCACTCCGCCGGGATGTATCGGTCCCCTTCCGGATCACCGGTGTTGAGAGCCGCCTGGTCTTCCACCCGAATGTGCTGTTCCTTCACCGTCCCCCAGCAAGGGTCGCCGGCGCGGCCGGCTTCGTTACCCACCCAGCGCAGATCCACCTGCGCTGCGGCACCCCAAGAGCCGAAGATGACACATTCCGGCTGATGCCGGCGGACCACCGCCGCCCACCGTTCCCAGTCGTAGGGGGCTGTATCACTGCCGGCACCGTCCCACCAGCACTCGTAGATAGGACCGTAGCCGGTCATCAGCTCGGTGAGCTGGGCGGTATAAAAGTCATTGTATGCCTCGGTGCCCCAGCAAGGCTCGTGGCGATCCCACGGAGACAAATACAGGCCGGGCTTGACCCCATACTCACGGCAGGCATCGGTAAACTCCCTTACCACGTCTCCCCGCCCCTCCTTGTAGGGGGAACGGCGCACCGAATGATCGGTGACCGCACTGGGCCACAGGCAAAACCCGTCGTGATGCTTGGCCGTCAGGATGACCGTGTCAAACCCTGCCGCCTTCAGCTCTCGGATCCATTGGCGGCAATCCAGATGGGTGGGGGCAAACCGGGCAGGATCCTCGGTGCCGTCCCCCCACTCGGTGCCGTAGAAGGTATTGATACCAAAATGGACAAACGCCGTGCGCCGCCCGTACCATGCCATCTGCAACGGGCTGGGACAGACACCAAAGGGCGGAAAGGTCATACCATCGCCTCCTTCCAACTTAGTATACTATGCGGCCATGTCTCTGGCAAGGGATAATTCGCCGAAAATGTGGACAAACCGCCTTCTGTGGAAGGCGGTTTGTGTGGGTTTACTTATACAGAGGGCCATAGGCGGCGCAGGCGCGGTAGTCCTGCCCCTCCTTATCCATGCCAAAGGCGTTCCACGCCGCCGGACGGAAAAGATCGTCCTCCGGTACGTTGTGCATGCACACCGGGATGCGCAGCATGGAGCACAGGGTAATGAGGTCGGAACCGATGTGGCCATACGAGATGGCGCCGTGGTTAGCGCCCCAGTTGTTCATCACCTCATAGGCGGTCTTGAAGGGGCTGCCTTCCTTGCCGTCACACCGAGGGGCAAACCAGGTGCAGGGCCAGGTGGGGTCGGTGCGTGCCATCAGGGTATCGGTGACCTCGTCCGGCAGGTTGACCGTCCAGCCTTCAGCGATCTGCATCACCGGGCCAAGGCCCTTGACCAGATTAAGGCGGATCATGGTGCAGGGCATCTCCGCCCGGGTAACGAAATGGCTGGAGAAGCCGCCGCCACGGAAGTTGTCGAACCCGGCTTCACACCATACGGTGGCGTCGGTCATCTTACGGATATCCTCCTCGGTGACCTCCCACCAACGCTTCATAATGGGGTTGCCCTGCTCGTCGGTGCATTCGCCGCAGGCATCCAGACAAGCCGCACCGGAATTGAGCAGGTGGATGATACCGCCGGCCTCTGCCGCTTTGCCCTCCAGCTTGTAACCGGTAACACGCTCGGTAGCCTCTTCCGACCAGAAGGTACGCACGTCCGCAAAGATCTGTGCACGGCCGGTTAGCAAACGCATGAACAGCATACCCAGGCCATTGAGAATGTCATTTTCGGTAGCCAGGGTGTAGGGCTCACGGGCGCCCTGGTAATCAAAGGTGGAGCTGAGCAGCGCTTCCGGGTAGTCGCAGTTGGGCCAATGATCGGTCCACTGCCGCTGTCCCTGAAAACCGCCGGCGATGGCGTTGTGACCCACCTTCTCCTCTTCAAACCGGTCGTCCAGCGTGGGGTTGCCGCCCATCAGATCCTTGATGATGCAGTACATCTTGACGGTGAACTCCCACTGCTTTTCCTTCTCCTCGGGGGTGAACTTGATACGCCGGGCCTCGCCTAAGAACTCCACCTCATCGGGATTGTTGTCGGGGCCTTCCTTGCAGTGCTCCCGAGTCCACGCCAGCGCCTTTTGGTACTCTTCCTCGTTGTAGATCCCTTCCTCCATGCGGCGCAGGATCTCCACTTCATCCACGCTTTCCACTCGCATGCCCAGATAGGATTCCACAAAGTCCTGATCCATGATGGAGCCGCCGATACCCATACACTGGGAACCGATCTGCAGGTAGGATTTGCCACGCATGGTGGCCACCGCAATAGCGGCACGGCCAAAACGCAGCAGCTTTTCTTTAACATCCTCCGGGATGGCGGTCACCTGATCTCTGTCCTGCACCTCGTGGCCATAGATGCCAAAGGCAGGCAGGCCCTTCTGGGCATGGGACGCCAGCACCGCTGCCAGATACACTGCGCCGGGGCGCTCGGTGCCGTTAAAGCCCCACACGCCCTTGATGGTCATGGGGTCCATATCCATGGTCTCGGAGCCGTAGCACCAGCAGGGAGTCACCGACAGGGTGATGTCTACCCCTTCCCTCTTAAACTTGTCAGCGCAGGCGGCGGTCTCCGGCACACGGCCGATGGTGGTATCCGCCATGATCACCTTCACGGGTTCACCGTTGGAATACCGCAGGTTCTCCTCAAACAGCGTCTTGGCGGCCTCGGCCATAGCCCACACCTGAGGCTCCAGGCTCTCCCGCAGCTGACGGGGACCGCGGCGGCCGTCCACGATGGGACGGATACCGATCACAGGATACTCTCCAATATAACGTTTATTTGCCATCTATTATCCTTCCTTTCTTCCTATTTGTTTTCATTATAGTCTTGCCAAACGCAAGCAACAAGGAGTATAATAGATAAAAACTAGGACAAAATTCCGTTTTCGAGGAGGTGCATCCCGATGCGCTACAGTGCCCAAAGAGAAAGCATACAGCACGGAACCTTTGGATTCCCCTTGGGGTATTATCCGGTGGACCGCTGGCATCCACGCTATCACATGATGCTGCATTGGCACCCGGAGCTGGAGATCATTCGGGTGCGTCAGGGCACCCTTCGGCTGGAGCTGGACGGCCGCGCCATCACCGTCCACGCCGGCGACACGGTGGTGGTGGACGGCGGCGTATGCCATACGGGGCTGCCGGCAGGAGAGGATTGCCAATACACCTGCTTGGTGTTTGATATGAGCTCCTTTCTCTCCCGTAACCCCATTGCCGCGCGCACCGGGCAGCCTCTGTTGCGTCCCGGATGCCACATTCACCCCTGCATGCCCCGGGAGCTTAACGATCTGGACGGTCTGTTAGAGGGGCTGTACCGTGCCATGGATAACCGGGCACCGGGGTACGAGCTGTTTGTGCAAGGCGCTTTGTACCAGCTGTTTGCCATTATCCTGCGTGAGAGACTGTACACCGAGGAGCCGGATGCCGTCACCCGTTCCGCCGGCCGTCTGGTACCGCTGAAAAACGCATTGGAATACATGGAAGAACACTACGCCGGTGCCATCTCTCTGGATGATCTGGCTCGCGCCGCCGGCATGAGCCGCAAGTATTTCTGCACCTATTTTCGCAGTATGACCGGCAAGACACCGGTAGACTACCTTAACGACTATCGCATCACCCTTGCCTGCGAGCTGCTGCTGACCGACGACCGGCCGGTCACGGCAGTGGCCATGGACTGTGGATTTAACGATGTGAGCTACTTTTCCCGGCGGTTTCGGCGCACCACCGGCATCACCCCATTACAATATCGTAAGCAACAGGCATAATAAGATTTGTCCCCTCCATACGCTGTGTATGGAGGGGATCTTATGTTTTGCGTAATAAAAAGACAACAAGTGTTGGCCGTCATGGCCATCGGTCTGCTGGCGTTAAGCGGCGTGGCTGGGTTTGCCGCCGCCGGACGCTACGCCACCACCGCCGGGAAAGCCAGCGATAACTGGGGACTGAGCTTCCCCCGGCCGGGAGAAGCGCCGGTGGGTAACGCCACCGCCGACAGCCTTCGGGAGCAGGACGCCTATTATATCGGAGACACCAGACAAAAGACCGTGTACCTGACCTTTGATGCCGGGTACGAAAACGGGTATACGGCGCCCCTACTGGACACGCTGAAAAAGCATCAGGTACCGGCCACCTTCTTTGTGGTGGGACACTACCTGGAAAGTGCTCCCGACCTGGTGCGGCGGATGGTGGCCGAGGGGCACACGGTAGGAAACCACACCTACCATCACCCGGATATGTCCGTCATCGCCGGGCAGGAGGATTTTGCCCGGGAATTGGCACAGGTGGAAGAAGCCTACCGGCAGGTCACCGGGCAGGAGATGCCCCGGCTGTACCGGCCGCCCCAGGGGAAATACAGCCCTCAAAACCTGCAGATGGCCAAAGCGTTGGGGTACCGCACCTACTTCTGGAGTCTGGCATACGTGGACTGGTATACCGACCGGCAACCTACCCGGGAGCAAGCCTTTGACAAGCTCTTGGGGCGTATCCATCCGGGCGCGGTGGTGCTGTTGCACAGCACCTCCGCCACCAATGCGGAAATCCTTGATGAATTGCTGACAAAATGGAAAGAAATGGGGTACTCTTTTGGCCGGCTATGTGACCTGGGCGATGTATAGAGACGGATCAGCCGGGCATACTGTACTTGGCTGTTGACGGCGAGGCCGCCGCCGGCGGCCAATCCGTCAGAAAGGAGAACGTCATCATGGAAAAAGCAAACAAGAGCATCCGCTGCACCGTGACCTCCTGCACCAATCACTGTGACTGCGAGAACTATTGCAAGTTGGACAGTATTCAGGTGGGCACGCATGAGTGTAATCCTATGATGGATCAGTGCACCGACTGCCAGTCTTTTGTTAAGAAGAACTGAGCATAGGGCAAACGAGGCCGCCGTCCTCAGTGGGACGGCGGCCTTTCTCTATACCGGGACGGGGCATCCCCCTTATATTTGCGAAACACGGTGGAAAAATACTTGGAATCGCTAAAACCGCACCGCCAGGCGACCTCTTCCACCCGAAGAACCCCCTCGCACAGCAGATCGGCGGCGTAGTCGATACGCAGGCGGTTGAGATACTGCAACGGTGTCATCCCGGTCAGACCCAAAAACAGCGTGCGAAAACGCGTCTCTCCCAGCCCTACCGACTGTGCAAGGGCGTCCACCGTCAGAGTGGGGTCAGCAAGCCTCTCATACACCAGCTCCAGCGCAGGACGCAAGCGGCGATACAGCCGTTGTTGATCCCGGCTATCATCCGTCAAGTGGTATAGCTGCTCCAGTATGCTGTAAAACAGCGAAAGAGCACGCAGGGCATAGCCGGGTGCTTTTTCCTGCCATACCCGGTGCAGGGTCAAGAACAGTTCAATCACTGCCGGCGATACCGGCTGTACCACCGTAAAGCGCTTTGACATGGGTGCGGAAACTTCGAAGTGGATAACCACCAATCGCTCCTGCCCGGTGGTGATATGATACGGGGTATCTGCCGGCATGTACAAAACACTGCTATCCCCTGCCGACACCGTCTGCTCAGAAGAGTGAAAGACGGCATCCCCCTTTATACGGCAGGAAAGGGCGTGGTATGGACGAGGAAATTCCGCTTGCGTATCCATATCCCCTCGCACGTCCTCAAACACACTCACCAGTCGAAAAGCCAAGCCCGGATCACACAGCCGTTCCATCGTATCCCCTCCTTTCACTTTATTATACCTGCTTTTTCCCGTTTGTAAAGTGCGGAAATTTAAACCTTTCTAACGGTTTTTTCGGTTGACGACCGGGCTTTCCCCTTTCTATAATGAGGACAAAAGGAGGTGGGGATTATGCAACTGATTGCATCTACCCATGGAGAAAAAGCCTACAGCTTGGCGGCCAAGGCGTTTGCAGAGCTTTACCAACAAGTCACCGCACACCCCGTGACGGTAACCGATGCGGACAATGGTATCGACGATCTGGTGGTCATCGGCACCGATGCTACCTGCGATTATCTGGTGGAGGAGATGCTTTCCGGCCGTGTGCCGTCCTTTGGCATCCGTTACGGTACCGATGACTATTGTATCCGGGTGGTTCAGGACAAGGAACGGTATCGCATCTACTTGGCCGGTGGCCGGGGGCGTTCCACCCTTTATGCCGTGTATGATTTTTTTGAACGATTTGCCGGGTGTCACTATTTCTGGGACGGGGATGTCATTCCGCAGATGGATACCCTCCCCCTGACCGCCGTTGACGAGGTCTGTTCTCCCCGTTTTATGTATCGGGGACTGCGGTACTTTGCTCATCGGGGGCTGTGGCGCTTCCAGGCGGAGCATTGGAACCTGACCGAATGGAAACAAGAGCTGGATTGGATGGTCAAGCGTCGGCTTAACTTCTTTATGCTTCGTATCGGTATGGACGATCTATGGCAACGGGCATTCCCCGATACCGTGCCTTACCCGGAGAAGGACGCTCATTTCCCCGGGACCGGCTACAACGACCGACGGTTGTTCTGGTCGCTGCAGTACCGGGGGGAGCTGCGCCGGCAGGTACTGGCCTATGCCCGGGATCTGGATCTTCTGTATCCGGAAGATTGCGGTACCCTTTCCCATTGGTATTCCCCGGCACCCGATCATTTTCTGGATACTTACCAGCCACATTTTCTTCCACAAGCGGACGAGCAATATGTGCAGCGCAACACCCGGGTGTGGGATATCCGTCAGCATCGAAACATGGAATTGTACATGAAGCTGACCGAAGCCTCGGTGACGGATCACGCCCCTCACCCTCACCTGTTCCACACCATTGGCATGGCCGAACGGAACATGTACGCCGACCGGGAACAGAATCTGCGACTGAAGCTTTTTGGCTACCGCAAAATTGCCCAAGTCCTCCGAGAACGGTATCCCCACTCCAAGCTCATGCTGGCCAGCTGGGATTTTATCGGCTGGTGGAAGGGAGAAGAAGTGCAGTCATTATTGCAGGAGCTGGATCCGGAACGCACCCTCATACTGGATTATACCTCCGAGGTGGATGATCCTCGGGAAAGCTTTTTGCATTGGGGCCTACAGAGGAGATTCCCGTGGATCTTTGGGCTGTTCCACGCCTATGAGCCGGAAAGCACCCTGCGTGGTCCCTACCGGCGCAGTGACGAACGGTTGGCGGCGGCCAAGGAGGATCCCTTCTGCCAAGGGATGATCCTTTGGCCGGAGCTGTCCCACAGTGATCCCATCGTGCTGGAATATCTGGCAGAAAACGCCTGGTCCCCTCTGTCTATGTCCATTGAGGAGCTGACCGCCCGGTTCTGTCAACGCCGTTACAGCAAGGATGCCGCCGTGATGAACACCGTCTGGCAGACCGCCCTCCCTCTCATTATGCTGGACGATTGGGGAGGATACTCCCGTCGACAGGAAGGGGAGCCGGACTGTGAACAATACACCGGCTCCTGGGTGGTGCATCGAGAAATGTGGCCCAACCTGCCGGGCACCTTCTATGAAGCGTTCCGGGGCACCACCAGCCTATGGGCCAAGAGCCCCCTGCGTCCCCATCTTGTCTACCAATTGGAACGGGCACAGCCGTTGCTTCCCAACGCCGTGGCAGTACTGCGACGGCTTTCCACCCTGCCGGAGGAGGTCACCCCCTTCCTGCACCGTGATCGCATCGACCTTGCGCGCACCATCGTAGGAAGAACCATGAATCGTATTCTCTTGCGCTTGGCGGTACTGCAACAACATCATCCGACCCAACGCCAACAGCTGATCGACAGCTTCTTTGTGCTCCTGGATATAATAGGCGATCTGCTCGGTAAGCACGACGACTTCTCCCTATACGCCACCCTGCGGCATCTTGAGCATACCGAGGCGGTGCCGGAGTGCTTTGAAGAAACCCTCAAGCGCAATCTGCTCAATGGTTATTGCCGCCAACAAGCCTACGAGCCGGCTAAGCATCTGTACCCAGCGGAATGTCACCTGATACTGGACCACCTACGGAAACACGGTACCCTGCCCGATCCGGAGGATGCGTGGGCGCAACGAGGAAAACTGGTGGAGGTCTTCATGGAGCGACCTCTGGCCACCATGCAACAGCGTACCCCGGAGTCCCTTTCCTCTCTGCTGACCCGGGCAGCCACCATCCTATCCGATCTGCGCTTGGTTGATTGACAGCGGATGCCGCCTCTGCTATACTGGTGTCATAGGAGGCGATGGTATGCAATACATACCCTTGGGCAATACCGGGCTGCGCATCTCTCGGTTAGGCTTTGGCGGTATCCCCATACAGAAGATCGACGCAGAAGGTACCCGGACGCTGTTACAGCAGCTGGCGGAGGCCGGGGTCAATTACATCGACACCGCCCGGGGCTACACCGTGAGCGAAGAGTACATCGGCTACGGGCTGGAAGGTATCCGCGACCGGTTTGTGCTGGCCACCAAGAGTATGGCCCGTACCGCCGAGGCCATGGCGGCCGACATCGACCGCAGTCGGCAAAACCTACGCACCGATACCATCGATCTGTACCAGGTGCACAACCCCTCCGCCACCCAGCTGGAACAGGTAATGGCGCCCGGAGGAGCGTTGGAAGCGCTTACAGAAGCGAAAAAAGCAGGAAAAATCAAGCATATCGGTATCACCCTGCACTCCGCCGCCCTTTTTGAGCAGGCATTGGAGCTGCCGTGGGTAGAGACCATCATGTTTCCCTACAACATCGTGGAGACCCAGGGAGAGGAGCTGATCCGCCGGTGTCACGAGAAGGGGATCGGCTTCATCGCCATGAAGCCCCTGGCCGGCGGCGCCATCGAAGATGCTCATCTGGCGCTGCGTTTCATCGTCCAAAACCCGGCGGTAGACGTGGTCATCCCCGGCATGGCTACCGCCCAGGAGATCACCCAAAATCTGGAGGCCGTCAAGGACACCGGTCCGCTGACCGACCAAGAAAAAGCGGCCATCACCGTCCTGCGGCAGACCCTGGGTACCCATTTCTGCCGGCGGTGCAACTACTGCGCGCCCTGCACGGTGGGTATCAACATCTCCGGTGTGTTCCTCATGGATGGCTATCTGTCGCGGTACGGCTTGGCCGATTGGGCGCGTGCCCGGTACGCCACCTTTGAGCAAAAAGCTTCCGCCTGCATTGGATGCGGCGTATGTGAAGAGCGATGCCCCTATCAGTTACCCATTCGACAGATGCTCAAGGAAGCCGCCGGTCATTTTGATAATGTGTCCAAATAAATAAACCGGTTGATGCGGACAGCGGATCAACCGGTTTTGAAAGCCCTTAATTGTTCCGAAGCCGGCGTTGTGTACAACGCCGGCTTCTTTTTTGATGTTGCCAAATGGGGCCTATTTTAAAAGCGATTATTTAATTTCTTGCTCCAAAGAGTTAAATTCTGGAGTCGAGAAAGCCAGGTGCCAGAAGAAAGTTGTTATCAATCTAAAAAAACCTCTTGACTCTGACGTAACGTCATAGTATATGATAGTGTCAGGAGGAGGGATGCGTATGATGACGGTGGCGCAAGTGAGCAAGCGTACCGGTGTCAGCGTGCGGACGCTGCACCATTACGATCAAATCGGCCTGCTGAAACCCACCGAAGTAACGGACGCCGGCTATCGGCTGTATGACGACGGGGCTTTGGACAAGCTATATTTGATCCTGGTGTATCGGGAGCTGGGCTTGTCTCTGAATGAGATCGGCAGCATTCTGGATGCGCCAGACTATGACCGTAACCGGGTTTTGGAGCACCAGATCCAGCTGATGCAGGAGCGCGTAGAAAAACTGCAAAACCGAATCAGTTTTGCAAGAGGCATGTTAATGTTAGGAGTGAAATACATGGATTTTGAAGGCTTTGACCCCAAGAAAATTGACGAATACAGCCAGCAGGCCAAGGCGCTTTACGGCAAGACGGATGCCTACAAGGAATTTGAGCAGAAGCAAAAGAATCGCACCGCCGAACAGGAAAAGGACTTGAACGCACAGGTGATGGACTTCTTTGTGCGGCTGGGCAAGATGCGCCCCTGCCCCCCGGACAGCGAAGCAGCCCAAAACTGGGCGAAGGAGCTGCAGGCGTTCTTTACGGAGCATTTTTACACCTGCACACCTCAGATTCTGGGGAGCCTGGCAGAAAGCTACGCCGGTGGTGGCAGTATGACGGAGAACATCGACAAAGCCGGCGGCGAGGGCACCGGTGCCTTTGCCAAGCAGGTCATTGATATCTACACCCAAAAACGGCTATGAAACGCAAATGGGCCGCTGAGGAATCAATTCCTCAGCGGCTTTTTGAAATGATTTGATTCTTGGCAGCTATCATATCCCGGTCTTCCGGATGAACCTGCAGCACATAATTGATCTTACCCAGCAGTTGCATCCGATAAGCGTCCTCCGAAATATCCAGACCGATCTTCTGCAAATGTTCCCGGATACCAAACTTTCTGCAGTAATATAGCTCCTGCCGCAGTTTGCGGCGGTAGTCTGCCGGAATACTCAGCTTCTCGTTGACTACGATCCCGGTTACGGTCTGTCTCTGACCGGTAGGCTGAAGCCGGGTTTTCTGCTCATTTAGCAAGAAACCCATTTTCTTTAATTCCCGTCTGACAAACTGAATGAGACATGACGGATCAAAATCGCCGGAGAAGGTCATATCATCACAGTATCGGGTGTAGGCAATGCCCTGATCCCGACACCACCCACCAATCTGCTCGTCAAACTCATATAGAATGATGTTTGTGATAGCTGGGGAGCTGGGCGCTCCCTGAGGAAGGGCATCCTTATGATAGCACAGCATGGTCAGCAGAATACGCAGCGGCTCTGCGTAGATCTTCTCTGGGAACACCACATCTTTCACAGTCGAGTACCGGATACTATCAAAGAAATGAAGGATATCCAGCTTCAATACCATTTGCTTACCAACATGGTGTTTGGCGTTACGCAACGTGGAACCGCCAAACCGATAGGCCTTTGCGTATTTTGATAGGGGCATATGGATCAATAGCACTTCCGCAATTCGTTTTTGAATGGTTTTTAGCACCTCATCAGGAACGGACAGATTGCGAAAACCGCCACTCTTTTTGGGGAGCTTAACCCTGTGATAATGCTTGTTCAAATTGTTGCTGACGGCATAGAGGGTATTGGCACTGATGCCAAGATCCTGTTCAAGGGAGGAAAGCTCCCTGTATACGATCATGAAACTTCCCTCCCTTTCCCGGATTGGAACAATACAATAATGTATGGCGAAATGTGCAGCAGTATTTAGGGTGCGGGCACATGAAATGTGCCGCGGTGGCGCACACAGCGTGTGCTGAAATACTGCAAGCAGTACGGCTGAGCAAAGCGAATACGATGGATGAATGCTACCCGGAAGCGACTCGCTGCCGGTGCCAGTATTCTGACAAAAGCTATTGTTCCTAAGATAATGATACAACCAGTTGGTATAAATTGCAAGCTGTTTTGTTGCGAACCCTGAAAAAATGCGATATAATGCTTTTAAGACAACCTATACGATGAAAGCAAGCAAATGAGAGGTGCGCTATGAAAAAAGTTAAAATCACTGCGATTCGAAAAACCTGTTACCCCGATCTGATGGAGAAATATGAGAACCCCATCCAGCATGCCTGTGATATCGAAGAAGGTCAGGTATGGATCGCCAACGGCTGGGCAAAACCGGAAGGGTTCTGCGACAGTGCCTGGGACAGCATTTCTGCCTTTGTGATGACCCTTGCCCACGGCGGTGGGAATTTTTATGACGGCTGGATGAAGAATCCCAAGTCCGCCATGATCTCCTGCAACGACGGCTTCCGGCCCGTCAGTTTTTATCTGGAAGCCTTGGACGAGGAGGCAGACGCATGAAAATACTGAACAAACTATATGAAAAGAGTGAAATTTGGTTTGCGGTGGCCTGGATCATTGCCTATGTTGTCCTTGCATCCACGGGTGATAATATTTCGGCAGATTTGGGCATCGACAAGATCGTGACTTTGCCGATCCTGATTGCAATGTCCGCAGGTTTGTATTTCTTTGTCCGCAAGAACGGTCTGACAGAAAAATACGGCCTTTGCAAGCCCCAACTGCCCGCCGCAAAGATGCTGTTTTACGCTCCGTTGTTTATTCTGCTGACGGCGAATTTGTGGTATGGCGCAGCGATGAATCTGTCGCCTCTGGAAACGGTGCTGTATATCCTGTCCATGTTCTGCGTGGGCTTTTTGGAGGAAATGATCTTCCGGGGTCTGCTGTTTCAGGCCATGGTCAAGAACGGTGTGAGAGCCGCCATCATTGTTTCCAGTGTGACTTTTGGCATTGGACATATCGTAAACCTGATCAATGGATCCGGGGCGGA
>SVPB01000091.1 GCA_015066065.1 Oscillospiraceae bacterium
ATATCGTGCTGGTGCCTGTTCTGGGGCTGTTCCTGCACCGCCGTGCGACCCTGTTCAACTGGTTAGGCGTTGCCTTGGCAGCGGTGGGTCTCTACCTGCTGTGCGCCATGGGGGAGACCGGCGTAGACGTGAGTGACCTGCTGTTATTGTTGTGCGCTTTGATGTTTTCGGTGCAGATCCTGTTGGTGGATCGCTTTTCTCACGTGGACGGGGTGCGGTTATCCTGCATCCAGTTTGCGGTGGTGGGTCTCTTGGACCTGCCGCTGATGTTTATTTTTGAAGACCCTACTTGGAGCGCTGTCAGCGACCGGTGGATGGAGCTGCTGTATCTCGGCCTTCTGTCCAGCGGTGTGGCGTACACCCTGCAGATCATCGCCCAGAAGGACACCGATCCCACCACCGCCTCTCTGCTTATGAGCCTGGAGTCGGTGTTTGGTGCCCTGGCCGGCTGGGTGGCCGGCAACGCCCTGGGCGGATATGAGATCGCCGGATGCGTGCTGATGTTCAGCGCCACCGTGTTGGCGCAGTTACCGACAAAAAGAAAGGGGCATACCGTATGACGGGCTTTACCGGTATCACCGCTGAAGCGCTGTTTTTATTGGCGGAAAATCGCTTTCAGGACAGCAAGACGTTCTACGAAGAGCATAAGCCGGCCATTGTCGCCGGGGTGGTACAGCCCCTGCGACGGCTGGTGGAGGAGCTGGCACCTACCATGCTGCAGATCGACCCCCTATTAGTGACGGATCCTCTGCGCAACGGGACGGTCAGCCGGGTGCGACGGGACAACCGTTTTACCAAGGACAAGCACCTATACCGGGAGAATATGTGGATCGCCCTCTTACGGGACAAGCATGCCTACGATGGCGGTGTACCGGCCTTCTTCATGGATTTTTCTTTGCAGGGTGCAGAATGGGGCATGGGTTTCTACAGCATTACCCCGGCCGTTATGCAGACCTTGCGTGGCTTTGCCAAGGAGCGCCCCCATCGGGTAGAGGAAGCGATTTTGACGGCGCAGAAGGCAGGCTTCCCCATGACCGGTGTACCGTATGCCCGGCCTCGCAGCACTGATGTCACACCGCCTCTGCTCCGTCCCTTGTACGACTGCAAAAGCGTGATGTTCTGCCGCCATGAACCGGCTGATTTTGTGGCAGATCCTCATTTGGCGGAGACGCTGAGCCGTGGTTATACGGCGCTGGCCCCCTTCTATCGGCTATTTATTGAAGCATTGGAGATGACGGAATGAAAACACAGATACGTGAACAAGCGGCGGCGGCCGTGACCGAACTGCTGGAGGTGGCCCATCTGCAGGCAGGGGATATTCTGGTCGTTGGCTGTTCTTCCAGCGAGGTGCTGGGTGAAAAGATCGGCACCGGTTCCAGCATGGAGGTGGCTTCTGCCCTTCTGGACGGCATCCTGCCTCGGTTACGGGAGCGCGGTGTATACCTGGCCGCCCAGTGCTGTGAGCATCTTAACCGTGCCATCATCATGGAAGCGGAGGCGGCCCGTGCTTATGGGCTGGAACCGGTCAATGTGATGCCCCAGCCCAAGGCCGGCGGTTCCTTTGCCACCACCGCATGGCAGCGGATGGTGGCTCCGGTAGCGGTGGAGCAGGTGCGTGCCCACGCTGGTCTGGATATCGGTGGTACCCTCATCGGCATGCACCTGCGTGTGGTGGCGGTGCCGGTACGGTTGACCACCCGTCAGATCGGGGAGGCTCCCGTGTTGGCGGCCCGTACGCGCCCCAAGTTTATCGGCGGTGTCCGGGCGTGTTATGATGAAAGCAAACTGTAAAGAAAAGGAGATATTGACATGAGCGAATGTACCCACGACTGCAGTACCTGCAGTCAGAAATGTGATAAGCAGGATATGCGTGCCCAGCTGAACCAGTACAGCACCATCCGCAAGGTGGTAGCGGTCAGCAGCGGTAAGGGCGGTGTTGGCAAATCCTCTGTTACCGCCATGCTGGCGGTGATGATGGCTCGGCGCGGCTACAAGGTAGGCGTGCTGGATGCGGATATTACCGGCCCTTCCATTCCCAAGGCGTTTGGCATCCACAAGCGAGCGCAGGCCAACGAGCTGGGTATCCTTCCGCAGGAAGGCCATATGGACAACATCAAGGTCATGTCCATCAACCTTCTGCTGGAGGACGAGAACCAGCCGGTGGTGTGGCGTGGCCCGGTGGTGGCCGGTGCGGTCACCCAGTTCTGGACCGACGTGGTGTGGGGCGATCTGGACGTACTGTTCATTGATATGCCTCCCGGAACCGGCGACGTGCCGCTGACCGTATACCAGAGCATTCCTCTGGACGGTAACATTATCGTTTCTACCCCCCAGTCTTTGGTGCAGATGGTGGTGGGGAAGGCACAGCGTATGGCCACGATGCTGGACGTGCCGGTGCTGGGCTTTGTGGAGAACATGAGCTACGTCAAGTGCCCCGATTGCGGCAAGGAGATCCCTCTCTTTGGCGATGGCAAGGCGCTGGAGGCGGCGGCGCTGGAGCTGGGTCTGCCCATCTTGGCTCGTCTGCCTATGGACGCCCAGGTGGCGGCGTTGTGCGACCAAGGCGAGATCGAACGAGTAGTCTGCGATGAGCTGATTGGTGCGGTGGATGCCGTAGAGCGATTGCTTCAATAACCGATAAAAAGACGGACAGAGGCTTTCTGCCCGTCTTTTTTTGCCGAAAAGGTTGCATTATTATTCCGTTTCTGTTATACTAACCGAGTATGTGCATTATGGTTTTGGAGGATTTGTTGTTATGATTACAGTATCCGATCTCGGTATTAATTTTGGCGGACAGGATCTGTTTAAGCACGTGGATCTTAAGTTCGTGGGCGGCAACTGCTACGGCGTTATCGGCGCCAACGGTGCCGGCAAGTCGACCTTCCTGCGGATGCTGTCCGGGGATCTGGAACCCACCTCCGGTGAGGTCATCATCGATCCCCGTAC
>SVPB01000043.1 GCA_015066065.1 Oscillospiraceae bacterium
CCGCCCACATTTCTACCGTCAACAACGATGCGATAGGTTTCACTGTCAGGAGCATCAATACAGCCCTCTATGGTTTTGCGAGAGATAATTTCTCCGTCAAAATCAAGATGGTCGTCCCGCTTGCCAAATTCCTCGATTGCGCCGTACTTGAATGCCCATTGATTATCAAGTATAAATTGCTCGCGGTCGTCCGCAGTTAACGGGACGAGAATGACTTTTGTGTTTTTCATAATTACCTCCAAAAATAAAACTCGGTCATTACCTAAGTAATAACCGAGCTCACTCGACATCTTATCTGACAGGCGGCCTGCAAGCTAACGCTTACGATCCCCTACACTACGGTGTACTGTCCTCCGATGACCTATTCATTTTTTAGTATAGCATACCGGCACGTCTTCGTCAATAAATCGTGCTTATTTTAGCTTTGTTGCATTGGATTTTCTCGGTGGTTTCACTTTTTCCATACACCTTTTGTACACCTTTTTGGCATTGAGATGCATGAAGTTACGTGAAGATACATTTTTGTCCGAATCCCGAAAGTCCTTGTGCCGCAAGGATGTATCGGGGTTTTATGGATTTATAAGGAGCTATGAAAATAGGCCGCTGCGCAACGATACCTAGTTTCATAATCTTTTGTTCTCCTTTACGCTTTATCAAACATATCCGCCAGACGGCGGGCGGTGGCAGCCATATTCTGCAGCGCCTTAAGCACGTTCTCCTCCGTCTCCGCTCCCTGTGTAAAATCCTTGAGGTAGCTACCGCACTCCAATGTGAACTCGCCCTTATAGTCGATCTCTCTAAGCGCCCGGACAATGGGAGCAAAATCCACCGCCATGGTGAAAGGCAGCTGATGGCTGTCATGCCAACGATCGTTATCATGGATGTGCAGTGCCTGCAGCCGGTCGCCCAAGGCGTAGACCAGCTCCGCCGCCGAGGTGCCGATACCCCGCATTTCGGCATGGCCGATATCCAGACACGCCACCAGATACGGGTCGTTAACCGCTTCCAGATGCGCCTTAAAATCCGCCGGGGTAGCGCAAGCGTTGGGGCGTGCCTGGTTTGCCTGTTTATCCCAATCCCACATATTCTCGGTGGCGATCTTGACGCCGCAGGACTTGGCGAAGGGCAACAGCTCCAGATACATCTCCGCATTTTCCTCCGCCGACTTAAAATTATCCGGATGAATGACGCAGATGCTACCACCTGCTTCGGCGGTGCACTCGATAGCTCGCTCCAGATAACCTCTTATCTCGTCACAGTACACCGGGAATGGAGCGTGGGTCTGGTTGCACTTCAGTCCGCAGTCATCCGCCGCTCGGCTCACCCGCCGGACAAACCGGAGATAATCCGCGCCCTGCAAAGGGTGATCGGAGGGCGTCATCCTACCAGTCGCCCAGTCTATCCGCGCCATCTCAAACAGGGAAAAATCATAGGCATCAAAGCCGGCCTCAGCCACCAGCTCCACCGCTCGTTCTTCCCCTCCGGGCAGACGGCGAGCGGCCGAGTCGATCTCGGTGGATATCCTCATCATGGTCACTCCCCCTTTTATCTTCCGCAACACTGCTTATACTTCTTACCGCTGCCGCAGGGGCAGGGGTCGTTGCGCCCCACCTTCTGCGAGGCGGTCTTGCGCACCGGCTGTTTACGGTCGGTGCCGTCACTGCCACTCTCCCCGGTGATCTTCACGGTGGGGCGGCGCTCCAGATCCTCCTCAGAGCGCAGTTCCATCACCAGAATACTGCGGGCGGTATCCTCACGAATGGCGGCGATCATCTGCTCAAACATCTCAAAACCCTCGTTGCGGTAGGCCACCACCGGGTCGTGCTGGCCGATGGCACGCAGATGGATACCCCGGCGCAGTTCGTCCATATTGTCGATGTGCTCCATCCAATAGCGATCCACCGTGCGCAGCAGCACAAACCGTTCCATCCGGCGCATCATCTCTGCACCGTACTTGGCCTCCTTAGCCTCGTACAGCTTCATGGCACGCTCGGTCAGCTGTTCGCACAGCTGCTCACGTTCCATATCCTCCAGCTCCTGCAGAGAGAAACGAAGATCGGTGTCATCCACCAGCCATCCACGGTAATAGCTGCGCAGACCGTCCATGTTCCACTGGGTGTGATCCTCGTCGTCTGTCGTATACTGTGCCACCGTGTCCTGAATGGCGCCCTGCACCATCTTCACAATGCGTTCCCGGACATCCTCGTCCGCCAGAACGGTGTTGCGCTGGTCGTAGATAACCTCACGCTGGCGGTTCATCACGTCGTCAAACTTCAGCACGTCACGGCGGATACCAAAGTTGCGTTCCTCTACCTTGCGCTGGGCGCTCTCAATGATGTTGGTGAGCATCTTAAGGGTCATGGGCGTGTCTTCATCCATGCCGAAGCCGGTCATGATGGCATCCACCCGGTTGCCGCCGAACAGACGCATCAGGTCGTCCTCCAGAGACAGGTAGAACCGGGTAGCGCCCGGGTCACCCTGACGACCGGAACGACCACGCAGCTGGTTGTCGATACGGCGCGATTCATGACGCTCGGTGCCCAGAATAAACAAGCCGCCAGCCTGCCGTACCTGCTCCGCCTCCGGGCGGATCTGCTCCTTGTACTTCTCATCCAGTTCACGGAATTGCGACCGAGCCGCCAGAATCTCCGGGTCATCGGTCTCGCCGTAAGCGGTGGACTCCGCAATCAGCTCCTCCGGCACCCCCAGACGGCGCATCTCCGCCTTGGCCAGAAACTCCGGGTTACCACCCAGCATGATGTCGGTACCACGGCCGGCCATGTTGGTGGCGATGGTCACCGCCCCCAGCTTGCCTGCCTGCGCAACAATGGCCGCTTCCTTGTCGTGATGCTTGGCATTGAGCACCTCATGGGGTACCCCTTCCCGTTTGAGCAGCTTGGACAGCAGCTCGGACTTCTCAATGGAAATGGTGCCCACCAGCACCGGCTGCTTGCGTGCATAGCACTCCTTGATCTGAGCGATGATCGCACGGTATTTGCCTGCCTCGGACTTATAGATCACGTCGTCATGATCCACACGCACCACCGGCCGGTTGGTAGGGATCTCCACTACATCCAGATGGTAGATCTGGTTAAATTCCATCTCCTCTGTCTTAGCCGTACCGGTCATGCCGGACAGCTTCTTATACAGACGGAAAAAGTTCTGAAAGGTGATGGTCGCCAAGGTGCGGCTTTCCCGTTCCACCTTGACCCCTTCCTTGGCCTCGATGGCCTGATGCAGGCCTTCATTGTACCGGCGTCCAAACATAATGCGGCCGGTGAACTCGTCCACGATAAGCACCTGGCCGTCCTTGACCACATAGTCCACGTCCCGTTGCATCACGCCACGGGCCTTGATAGCCTGATTAATATGGTGCAGGAGGGTCACATGCTCGGTCTCCATAAGGTTGTCAACCTTAAAGAAGGACTCCGCCTTGCGCACGCCCGCCTGCGTGAGGGTGGCGGTACGGGCTTTTTCGTCCACGATGTAGTCGCCATCCACCGTATCCTGTTCCTGCTTGGCGTCCATCTCCTTGATGCGGTACGCCTTCAGCCCCCGGGCAAAGCTGTCCGCCACGTTGTACAGCTCGGTGGACTTATCCCCTTGACCGGAGATGATAAGGGGGGTACGGGCCTCGTCGATGAGGATGGAGTCCACCTCGTCCACCACGGCAAAGTGGTGGCCACGCTGCACCTTGTCCTCCCGGGTCTGCACCATATTGTCACGCAGATAATCGAAGCCCAGCTCGTTATTGGTAGCATAGGTAATATCTGCCCCATACGCCGCCCGGCGCTCCTCCTTGCTCAGGTCATGGACAATCAGTCCCACCGTCAGGCCCAGGTACCGATACACCTTGCCCATCCACTCACTATCCCGACGTGCCAGATAGTCGTTAACGGTAACGATGTGTACCCCATCCCCCGTCAAAGCGTTGAGATAGGCCGGCAGGGTCGCCACCAGGGTCTTGCCTTCACCGGTACGCATCTCAGCAATGCGCCCTTGGTGCAGGACGATACCGCCAATGATCTGTACGGGGAAATGCTTCATCCCCAGCACGCGCCAAGAAGCCTCCCGGCAAACAGCGAACGCCTCCGGGAGTATATCATCCAGAGTCTCTCCGGCGGCCAGCCGTTCCCGGAAGATCCGGGTCTGGTCACGCAGAGCAGCCTCATCCATAGCGGCATAGGTATCCTCCAGAGACAGCACCCGATCGCATAGGGGCTGAATCCGTTTGATCTCTTTTTTGCTGTAATCGCCAAACAGCTTTTTCATAATGGACATATAGGATAAACCTCTTTTCGGCTCGTTATCCGTATCATTATAACACACATTTACCGCCGCCGCAACCGCGAAACCGGTAAATTTTCCGTGAACAGAGGATTTTTCCGCCGTTATTGACAAAATAGGGTTGGCGTTATCGGAAAAATGTGGTATGATACGGATGTATGTGGCTAAAAGGAGCGTTATGGGATTGAAAAAACTTCTGCGTTATATGCGGCCGTACACCAAAGAGTGTATCCTTGGCCCTCTGCTCAAGCTGGCGGAAGCGACGTTAGAGCTGTTGGTGCCGTTGGTGATGGCCGCCATCATCGATAACGGTATCCACACCAATGACCGAGGTTACGTGGTGTGGATGTGCCTCTTGCTGGCTGGGCTGGGGCTGGTGGGACTGGGCTTTTCGGTCACCGCCCAATACTTTGCCGCCAAGGCCGCCACCGGCTTTACCGCCCGTCTGCGGCAGGTGTTGTTTGGCCGTATTCAGCGGCTTAGCTACGCCACCTTGGACGAGGTAAGCACCCCCACCCTGGTCACCCGTATGACCAGCGACATGAATCAGGTGCAAAACGGCGTCAACCTGGCCTTGCGCCTTCTCCTGCGCTCTCCCTTTGTGGTGTTTGGCGCCATGATCATGGCCTTTACGCTGGACGTACCGGGAGCGTTGGTGTTTGCGGTGGTCATCCCTCTGCTGAGCGTGGCGGTGTTCGGCATCATGCTCCCCTGCATCCCTCTCTACAAAAAGGTGCAGACCCGGCTGGACAAGGTGCTGGGACGCACCCGGGAGAACCTGGACGGCGTACGGGTCATCCGTGCTTTCCGCAAGGAGCCGGATGAGCTGGAGGCGTTCCGGGCAGACAATGACGCTCTCACCGATGCCCAGAACTTTGTAGGACGCATCAGCGCCCTGCTCAATCCCCTCACCTACGTGCTCATCAACGCCGCTATCCTAGTATTGCTGTGGACCGGTGCCATCCGGGTGGAGCACGGTATCCTCACCCAAGGCGTGGTAGTGGCGCTGTATAACTACATGTCCCAGATCCTGGTGGAGCTGATCAAGCTGGCTAACCTTATCATCACCATCACCAAGGCGGTGGCCTGCGGCAACCGGATTCAGGCGGTGCTGGAGCTGCCGGTCGACCAGGATGGGCAAGCCACCCTCCCGGCCAAGGCGCCGGCGGTGGCGTGGCAGGACGTGACCCTGCGCTACCACCCGGACAGCGAGCCGGCGTTGTCCCACGTCACCCTGACAGTACAGCCCGGAGAAACACTGGGCATTATTGGCGGCACCTCCGCCGGTAAAACCTCTCTCGTTAACCTCGTCCCTCGCTTCTACGACGCCACCGAAGGCGCCGTTCTGGTTGGCGGCGTGGACGTACAGCAGCTGCAGGCGGCGGATCTGCGCCGGCACATCGGCGTGGTGCCTCAACAGGCGGTGCTGTTCCACGGCACCGTCCGGGAAAACCTGCTTTACGGCGATACCGACGCCACCGACGAGGTGCTGTGGGAGGCTCTGGAGGCCGCCCAAGCCAAGGGCGTGGTGGAGGATAAGCCGGGTGGGCTGGACTTCGTCATTGAACAGGGTGGACGCAATCTGTCCGGCGGCCAGCGGCAACGGCTGACCATCGCCCGGGCGCTGACCCGGCGGCCGGACATCCTCATCCTGGACGATAGCGCCGCCGCCCTGGACTATGCCACCGAAGCGGCCCTGCGTGCTTCTCTGCGGTCTCTGTCCTTCCGTCCCACGGTTTTGCTCATCTCCCAGCGTGTCGCCTCGGTACAAGAGGCCGACCGCATTGCCGTGCTGGAGGACGGACGCTTAGTGGGGCTGGGCACCCACGCCCAGCTGCTGGAGGATTGCCCGGTATACCGGGAGATCTACGCCTCCCAGATGCAGAAGGAGGTGACCGACCGTGGCTGATAAAAAGCAGTTACACGCCGCCCAACGGCGCACCCTGGGACAGGTGTGGCGGTACATCCGGCGCTACCGGCTGTTGATGCTCCTGTCCATCCTGCTGGCCGGGGTCACCGTGGGGTTGACCCTCTACCTTCCCATCCTGTTGGGAGAAGCCATTGACAACATGATCACCGCCGGGCAGGTGCAGTTTGACATCATCCTGTCCCTGCTGGTGAAATCCGCTATTCTCATCGGCGCCACCGCCCTGCTCCAATGGGTCATGAACGCCGTTAACAACGCCATGACCTACCGGATCATCCGGGATATGCGCCGAGATGCGTTCCGGCACATACAGCAGCTCCCCTTAGCGTATCTGGACACCCATCCCACCGGCGATATCGTCAGCCGGGTCATTGCGGACGTGGATCAGTTTGCCGACGGTCTGCTCATGGGCTTTAGCCAGCTGTTTACCGGTGTGGTGACCCTCCTCGGCACCTTGATCTTTATGCTCACCTTCGATGTGGGCATCACCGCCGTGGTGGTGCTGCTGACCCCCTTGTCCCTGCTGATTGCCTCCTTCATTGCCCGGCGCTCCTTTGCCATGTTCAAGGATCGTGCCGCCGCCCAAGGTGCCCAGACCGCCCTCATTGACGAGATGGTACACCACCAGAAGGTGGTGCAGGCTTTCAACCGGGAAGCGGAGGTGCAGGCACGCTTTGATCAAGGCAATGAGCAGCTGCGTGCGGCCTCACTGCGTGCCACCTTCTTCTCCTCGCTGGTCAACCCCACCACCCGGTTTATCAACAGCGTTATTTACGCCGGCGTGGGGTTGGTGGGCGCTCTGACGGTTATCGGCGGTGGGCTGACGGTAGGCGCTCTGTCCTGCCTGCTCAACTACGCCGGACAATACGCCAAGCCCTTTAACGAGATCTCCGGCGTGGTCACCGAGCTTCAAAATGCACTGGCCTGCGCCGGCCGCTTCTTTGAGCTTGTCAACGCGCCGGCACAATCCCCCGATCCCGATGCGGCTCTCCCCCCGGTTACCGGACGGGTCGCTCTGCAGAACGTCCGCTTTTCCTATCTGCCGGATCGGCCACTCATTGAGGGGCTGTCGCTGGAGGTCAAGCCCGGTCAACGGGTGGCCATCGTGGGCCCCACCGGCTGTGGCAAAACGACCCTCATCAATCTGCTCATGCGGTTCTACGATGTGCAGGAGGGATGCATTCGGGTGGAGGGTCAGGATATCCGGGAGGTATCCCGGCACAGCCTGCGTGCCGCCTACGGCATGGTGCTGCAGGAGACCTGGCTGGGGCAAGGCACCGTCCGGGAAAACCTGCTCTTCGGGCGCCCCGACGCCACCGAGGAAGAGATGATCAGCGCCGCCAAAGCGGCGCATGCTCATAGCTTCATTCGCCGGTTGCCTCAAGGGTATGACACGGTCATTACCGCCGGTGGCGGCAACCTGTCCGCCGGTCAGCGGCAGCTGTTGTGCATCGCCCGGGTGATGCTGGCCAAGCCTCCCATGCTCATCTTGGACGAGGCCACCTCTTCCATCGATGCACGCACCGAGCTGAAGGTGCAGGAGGCCTTTGGTCGGCTCATGGAAGGGCGCACCAGCTTCATCGTCGCCCACCGACTATCCACCGTCCGGACAGCGGACATGATCCTGGTGATGAAGGACGGTCACATCATCGAGCAAGGCACGCACGACGCATTACTGCGGCAGGGCGGATTCTACACCCATCTGTACAACAGTCAGTTCGCCCACGAGGGATAAAAAACGCCTCCCTTGTACAGGTAACCAAATGCAAAAAAACGCCGACACCCGGGTGGGTGTCGGCGTTTTTGTTACGTTCAGGCGTTTTGATCGATATAGAGGAAGGCTTCCTCCAGGCGATACAGCTCGCTCTCCTTAGCCTCGGCCAGCCAGCGCTGACGGTAGCGGCGCAGCCAATCGGCGGTATCGGTGATACGGTCCACCGGCAGCTTATGCAGACGCTTGGCCAGCTCGGCCATGACCAGCATGCCTTCTGCCGCCAGCAGCATATCCTGGCGGAACTCGTCGTGCTCCCAGCGCTCGCCTTTGAGCGCTTCCAGATAGGCGGTCACCTGCTGTTGGTAGGCAGGCACGTCGATGTTGGGGCTCTCAAAGCCACCTTCGCCGATCTGATACCGCAGCTTCATGTAATCATCCAGCACGCACTGCCAGTTGGCGCTACCGTGCAGACCGCACAGCTCACGCAGATGCCGCACACCGGTGGAACTACCGTACAGCAGGGCGTTGACAGCGTTGTCAAACACCTCGTCCACCGGCATATCCGGTGCCCACGCCTTGGCGGCACCCAAGGTCATGCTGTACATCATCAGCTCCGGGCTGCAGGAATGGGCAAAGTCGCCCCAGCTGGTGTTCATCATGCCCAAGGCGTGGTACTTCTTGGCGTAGCCGGCCATGGTGCTGATATTGCTGGTGGCACAGTTAATGTCCTCGCACAGCCGCTTCCAGGAACGGGTGGAGGGGCACAGCACCTGCTGGCGGTTAAGGTTGGCAAAGCGGGCGATCTTCTCCTCCGCCGGGACGTTGCTGTACTCCCAGTTGAGGAACAAGGTATCCTCCGGCAGCTCCTCAATGACCTCCGGATGCTCCAGCAGGATATCCGCCCACATCATCACACGCTTACCCCGGGATTTGACATGGGCGATGATCTTCTTAACAAAGTCCACATACAACCGGGCGCTGTCGTAGCCCTTTGCCTCGTATTGCTTGAGATCGTAGGTTTCGTCACAGCAGATATTGAAGAAGTCAGAGGTGAAGCACGGCATATACTGATCAATCATGCCGGTAATGAGCTGGATGCTCTCCGGCAGCAGAGGATCGATGGTGTGATTGGCCTGACGGTTCTGCCAAAAATGCTGGTCATCCTCCCGGTCACGGCAGATCCGGAGATGGCGGTATTTTTCCTGATGCAACAGCTCATACACATGACCGAAGGTGGGCATAGACGGAGCAAAATCAATGAAATTCTCTCGGCAGTAGGCGTCCAGCTCACGCAATTCCTCCGGGGTGATGCAGCCAAACTGCTCCTGCACGTCCTCAAACTCCTTGAAGGGGAAGGTGTGCTCCACGTACACCTGAAAAGCATTGATCTTGAAGAAAGCCAGCTTATCCACCATGCTCTTGAGGTAATCGAGGGTGGCAATGCGGCCACGGGTGATATCATGATAGAAGCCACGGAAGGCCAGATCCGGGGCATCTTCAATATGTAAGCAGGGAATCTCGTCGGCCAGAAGCACCTGCCGCAGAGTCTGCACCCCATAGAAGGCGCCGGCCGGGCCGGGAGCGCTGATGGTGATGCCATCGGCGGCCACGGTGAGGGTGTAGCTCTCGCCGCTGTCGCCGGTAACAATGACCTGCAGCGGAATACCGTCCGGGGACTGGGGAAGCTTGCCGATGGCGCCCAACACACGGCTATCCACGTCCGGAGTGACACAGCGCACCGTATTGGTAGGCAAGGTGCCACCGGTGAGAGCGAGGGATTTGACCTGAGGGATGAGATGCAACATAGAGATTCCTCCTTTATTCTTCTACTATATACGGGGTCGTTTCCGCCAGCAGGCGGACGCCCAAGGTAACGATCATGGAGAGGCCTTCCGGCACGTATTCTTCCTGCTCCACCTGACCCTCCCGGCGGCATTCCTCCGCCAAAGCGCCTTTGGAAAAAGGAAGAAGCAGTTTGACCCGACGGCGGTCGGGAGGCAAAGCGGCAGTCACCGCCTCCAGAAGGTCGTCCACCCCTTCCCCCGATCGGGCGCTGATGCATACACAACGATAGGCCAGATCTCCGGGAGGGAGCAGATCACACTTGTTCATGACCTGCAGGATGGGCTTATCCTCACATCCCAACTCTCGCAGCAGATCACCGGTGACCTGCAAATGCTCCGCCGCATGGGGGCTGGAGGCATCACAGATATTGAGGATGACGTCGGCATCCACCGCCTCCTCCAGCGTGGAGCGAAACGCCTGCACCAGCTGGTGAGGCAGACGGCGGACAAAGCCCACCGTATCCACCAGCATCACCTGGCGGCCATCCGGCAGACGCAACGCCCGGGCTGTGGGATCAAGGGTAGCAAACAGCTTATCCTCCGCCAGCACGCCGGCATCGGTCAGGTAATTAAGCAGGGTGGATTTACCGGCATTGGTGTAGCCCACCAGCGCCACGGTGGGAATGCCGTCCTTGCGGCGGCGTTGGCGACGCAGGGTGCGCTGGCTGTCCACCTTTTCCAGCTGTTCCCGCAACGCTGTAATGCGGCGGCGAATATGCCGGCGGTCGTTTTCCAGCTTGGTCTCACCGGGGCCGCGGGTACCGATACCACCGCCCAGACGGGACAGGGAGGCTCCCTGCCCTCCCAGCCGGGGCAGACGATACTGCAGCTGGGCCAGCTCCACCTGCAGGCGTCCTTCCGCCGACCGGGCACGGCCGGCGAAAATATCCAATATCAGCGCCGTCCGATCGATGACCGGACAAGGGAAAATATCCTCCAGGTTACGCTGCTGCGTGGGCGACAGCTCCCGGTCCATCACCACCAGATCTATGTCCTGCGCCGTGCATTGGAGCGCCAGTTCCTCCGCCCGACCGCTTCCCAGGCAGGTGGCTTTGTCAGGAGATTCTTTCTTCTGTGTGGCGGTGTCCACCACCACCCCACCGGCTGTCTCGGTGAGCAAGCGCAATTCGTCCAGAGATACCTGCGCATCAAACTCACCGGTGTCCACCGACACCAGCAAGACCCGTTCCGGTTCCAGTTCCGTGATCTCGTGCAGTTCCATAAAGAACCCCCTTCATTCTTGCCGTCATTTTATCACAGCCAGACGGATTGTGCAACCTTTCCAGTATTATTCGCCAAAAAAATGTAAAAATTTGTTGTCGAAACAAAAACTCGCTATAGCAATATTGGAAAATGTGTGGTACAATGGGTGTGAAAACATCAATAACACGGATGGGAGAGGTTAACGATGGAGAAAATTAACAGCGAAAACGTCTTTGCCAAGGGCGGTCACGACGCCCCTCTGCGGCTCATTGCCATGAACGGCACCCAAGAGCTGGGTGACAAGATCGAACAGCATCTGCTCCGTTGGGCACGCAAGTGCGGCGTGGAAGAGGAGGACATCCGTATTGAGGTGGATTGTCCCCGTTTTTCTTCCGGCGACGGCAAGGGACTGATCAAGTCCTCTGTGCGTGGTGATGACCTGTACATTCTGGTGGACGTAGGTAACTACAACTGCAAGTACAAGATGTACGGCTTTGAGAATGCCATGAGCCCGGACGATCACTATCAGGATCTCAAGCGCATCATCCAGGCGGCCGGCGGCAAGGCGGCCCGCATCAACGTGATCATGCCCAACCTGTACGGTGGCCGTCAGCATCGCCGCAGTTACCGGGAGAGCCTCGACTGTGCTGTCATGCTGCAGGAGCTGCATGCGATGGGTGTGGACAACATCGTTACCTTTGACGCCCACGATCCTCGGGTGTGCAACGCTGTGCCTCTCATGGGCTTCGACAACCTGATGCCTTCTTATCAGGTGCTCAAGGCCATGTTCCGTTCCATCCCTGACCTGCATCCCGACCGGGACAGTCTGATGGTGGTCAGCCCCGATGAGGGCGCCCTCAACCGTAACATGTACTATGCGGTCAACATGGGGGTCGAGATGGGTATGTTCTACAAGCGCCGTGACTACTCCCGTGTGGTCAACGGCCGCAACCCCATCGTCGCCCACGAATATCTGGGTACTTCGGTGGAAGGCAAGGACATCTTCATTGCGGACGATATCATCGCTTCCGGCGAATCCATGCTGGACATTGCCTATGAGCTTAAGAAGCGCAAAGCACGCCGCATCTTCGCCTATGCTACCTACGGCATCTTCACCGCCGGTCTGGAGAAGTTTGATCGGGCGTATGCCGACGGCATCATCCACGGTGTGTTTGGTACCAACTTGACCTACCGCACCCCCGAGCTGCTCAGCCGTGAGTGGTTCCATGAAGTGGATTGCTCCAAATATATCGCCTACTACATCGCCGCCCTGAACCAAAACGTGTCCATCAGTAATCTTATTGACTCCCACGATAAGATCCAGAAGCTGCTCCAGGGTCGTTAAGACGCCACATCCCTGTGCCGCCGGCCCTTCCCGAGCCGGCGGCGTTTTATTGCATCAAGAGCCCTAAGGAGGTTCCTATGAACAAACGTGTGTTACTGATCCTCAACCCCTGCTCCGGGCAGAAAGCCGGCAAACGGTATCTGGCCGATGTGGTGGAGATCTTCTGCCGGGCCGGGTTTACCACCACCGTGTTTACCACCCTGGCCGCCGGTGACGGATGCCAAATCACGGCCCGTCACGCCGCCGACCACGATCTGGTGGTCTGCATGGGGGGCGACGGCACCTTCAACGAGGTGGTCAGCGGCATGATCGCCTCCGGTGCCAATGTCCCGATCGGGTACATCCCCTGCGGCAGTACCAACGACTTTGCCAGCAGCGTGGGGCTGAGTAAAAAACTGCTCAAGGCCGCCCAGGATATTGTGGACGGTGTGCCTCAGACCTTTGACGTCGGGCTGTTCGGTGATCGGCATTTCACCTACATCGCCTCTTTTGGCGCTTTCACCCGTGCCTCCTACGATACACCGCAGAGCCTTAAGAATATGCTGGGGCACCTCGCCTATGTGCTCAGCGGTATCCAGGACCTGTTTGCCATCAAGTCCAAGCATCTGCGCGTGGAGACCGAGGACGCCACCTTTGAAGGGGATTATCTGTTTGGTGCCATCAGCAACTCTACCTCGGTGGCCGGCATCCTCACCCTCAATCCGGAATACGTGGACATGAACGACGGCCTGCTGGAGCTACTGCTTATCCGCAAGCCACGCAACCCCTTGGAGCTGGAGGAATGCATCCGCTGTCTGCAAAAGCAACGCTATAACTCGCCCATGCTCACCTTCCACAGCGCCAGTCGGCTGAAGATCATCGCCCCGGCAGATATGCCCTGGACATTGGACGGCGAACGGCAAGAGGGCCGTGAAGAGATCGAAATCAGCAACCTGCACAGCGCCATCCAGCTCATCCTCCCTGCCAAAGCATCGAACAACGCCTTACCGAGTGAAAAACGCTGATTTTTGTGCAAAATAGTCAAACGATGGGGCTAATTTCCGGGAAAAAGCGGAAATTTTAGTCATTTTATAAAAAGTATTGCATTATCAGTGCCCCCAGTATATAATAGAATACAGCGATGGCCCTCCTGCTATTCGCAGGAGGGCCTTATTCTTTATAAGGAGGACACGGCATGAGCAGATCCGTGGCAACTGACAAGAAGAAAGACCTGCAGCAGGCGCTGGAGGTGAAGCTGTTACATAGCTTTTCGGTACAGCCGCAAGAGGCTACCCACGAGCAGCTGTATAACGCCTTGGCGCTGGTACTGCGTGACCGGATGCGGGAACAGCGGGTGGATTTTATCCGCCGGGCCAACAAGCAGCAAACCAAGCAGGTCTATTACATGAGCATGGAGTTCCTGCTGGGACGCTCCCTCAAGAACACCTTATATAACCTTGGTCTCACCGAGGAGGCCGCCACCGTCATGGCGTCCTTCGGTGTCAAGCTGGAGACCCTCTACGAGCTAGAGCCCGATGCCGGGCTGGGCAATGGCGGACTGGGCCGGTTGGCCGCTTGTTTTTTGGACGGACTGGCCACCTCCTCCATCCCTGCCATCGGGTATTCCCTCCTCTATGAGCTGGGCATCTTTCGGCAAAAGCTGGTGGATGGCTGGCAAACCGAGCTGCCGGACTTCTGGCTGCCCGGTGGAGAAAGCTGGCTCCTCCCCCGACCCGAGCGCACCCAGAAGGTGTTGTTTGACGGTCACGTGGAGGAGTGGTGGGACGACAATGGGTTCCACCACATTGAGCACAAGGACGCCAACACGGTCATTGCCCAGCCCTACGACCTGATGGTCGCCGGCAAGGATGGTCGGGGCATCTCCACCCTGCGGCTATGGCGTGCCAACGCCCCCGGCATGGATATGTCCCTGTTCAATCAAGGGGAGTATATGCGTGCCATGGAACAAAAGGCCATGGCCGAGGTCATTACGCAGGTGCTGTATCCGGCGGACAATCACCGGGAGGGCAAGAGCCTGCGGTTAAGCCAGCAGTACTTCCTGGTATCCGCTTCCATGCAGGATCTGGTGCACCGGCATCTGGAAAAGCACGGCACCTTGGATAACCTGCCGGAGATGGCGGCCATCCACATCAACGACACCCATCCCACCCTGGCCATCCCGGAGCTGCTGCGCATCCTGCTGGACGAGTGCGGCTATAGCTGGGACAGCGCTTACGACATCGTACAGCGTACCTTCGCTTACACCAATCATACCGTTATGGCGGAGGCGCTGGAATGCTGGCCGGAGGATCTCTTCCGCCAGCGGCTGCCACGCATCTATATGCTGGTGCAGGAGATCAACCGCCGTTACAGCGAGGAGATGATGGAGCGTACCGGCGGCGACACCGAGCAGGTCAGCCGGATGGCCATCATCAGCTACGGGCTCATTAAGATGGCCAACCTCTGTGTAGCGGTATGCCACTCGGTCAACGGCGTCTCCCGGCTGCACAGCGAGATCGTCAAGGAGACGGTGTTCCCCGACACCTACGCCCATTTTCCCGAAAAATTCCAAAACGTTACCAACGGCATTGCGCACCGGCGGTGGCTGTGTCAGGCCAACCCCGAGCTGGCCGCATGGATCACCGAGACCATCGGAGACGGATTTGTCCTGCAGGCCGGAGAGCTATCCCGGCTGGCTCCGCTGGCGGAGGACGCCGCCGCCCGGGACACCTTTATGGCGATCAAGCGCCATAACAAGGAACGGTTAGCCGCCTATATACAGCAGCAAACGGGGCAGATGATCGATCCGGCGTCCCTCTTTGACGTGCAGGTCAAACGCCTGCACGAGTACAAGCGCCAGCATCTCAACGCCTTACATATCCTCAGCCTCTACCAGATGCTCAAGGAGAATCCCTCCATGGAATTCACCCCACGCACCTATCTCTTTGGCGCTAAATCCGCCCCCGGCTACCATCTGGCCAAGGAGATCATCCGGTTTATCTGCAAGCTCTCCGCCATGATCGAGGCCGATCCGGCGGTACGGGATAAGCTTCGGGTGGTGTATCTGGAAGATTATCGGGTCACCCTGGCGGAGCTGCTAATGCCGGCCGCCGATATCAGCGAACAGATCTCCCTGGCCGGCACCGAAGCCTCCGGCACCGGCAACATGAAGCTGATGATGAACGGCGCCCTGACCCTGGGGACGCTGGACGGCGCCAACGTGGAGATTGGCGAAGCGGTGGGCGAAGATAACATGTTCCTCTTTGGTATGCGTACCGAGGAGGTGGAGGCCCTGCGTCGTGCCGGGTACGACCCCCGAGCCTATTACAACCAGAATCCCCATATCCACCGGGCGGTGGATACGCTGTACGCCGGGTTTGGCGGTTACCAGTACGGGGAGATCGCCTCCTCCTTGGTCCAGCATGACCCTTATATGGTGCTGGCAGACTTTGCCGATTACAGCCGGGCCCAGCGGTTATCCGGGCAGATGTACCGCAACGAGGAAGAATGGGCACGCCGTGCTCTTATTAACACCGCCATGAGTGGCGTGTTTGCCTCCGACCGTTCCATTGCGGACTATAACGACCGTATCTGGCACGTCAAACCGGTCAAATAAGGATAAAAGCCGCGTGCATCTTACGATGCACGCGGCTTTTTGCTTATTCTTAAACCGCAATATAACAGGATTTGCTTACTTCAACCGGTCTCCCACATAGCGCAACGCTTCCACCTGCTCCTCGTCAAAGGATCCGTCACGGTTTAGCTTGCAATCGAATGTTACCACACCTCCGACGGCAACGACCTTTTCCGCATAAGCAGCCAGTTCTTCCTTGGTGAATTGCAGTCCACCGCCCGCCCACGTAGAGCCGATGCCGCGGCTTTCCGCACCGAT
>SVPB01000044.1 GCA_015066065.1 Oscillospiraceae bacterium
TCCAGCAGACGGGGCTCGTCATGCACATCCTCGGGACGGATACCCATGATGACTTCCTTACCCACATACTCTTCCAGACCCTTACCGGCGATCTTTTCAGCCGGCAGCGGGATCTGATACTTGATACCCACACGGGTCTTGGTATCCTCGGAGCCGAACTCCACGAAGAACTTGCCGTCCTTCTCGATAACCACAGACTCCACGAAGTTCATCTGGGGGCTGCCGATGAAGCCAGCCACGAACATGTTGCAGGGATAGTCGTACAGATTCTGGGGAGAATCCACCTGCTGGATAACGCCATCCTTCATAACCACGATACGGTCAGCCATGGTCATAGCCTCGGTCTGGTCGTGGGTAACGTAGATGAAGGTGGTGCCCAGCTTCTGGTGCAGCTTGGACAGCTCGGTACGCATCTGAGCACGCAGCTTAGCATCCAGGTTGGACAGCGGCTCGTCCAGCAGGAAGACCTTGGGCTCACGGACGATGGCACGACCCAGAGCCACACGCTGACGCTGACCACCGGACAGAGCCTTCGGCTTACGATCCAGCAGATGCTCGATATCCAGAATGCGAGCAGCCTCTTCCACGCGGCGCTTGATCTCATCCTTGGGAGTCTTGCGCAGCTTCAGACCGAACGCCATATTGTCGAACACGGTCATGTGGGGATACAGAGCGTAGTTCTGGAACACCATGGCGATGTCGCGGTCTTTGGGAGCTACGTCGTTGACCAGACGATCACCGATATACAGCTCGCCGGAGGTGATCTCCTCCAGACCAGCGATCATACGCAGGGTGGTAGACTTACCGCAACCGGAAGGACCAACCATGATGATGAACTCTTTGTCTTTGATCTCCAGATTGAAGTCATTAACAGCGAGAACACCACCGGGGTACTTCTTGCAGATGTTCTTGAGAGAAAGACTTGCCATAGTGATAACCTCCAATTATGCTAAGCGGACATACGTCCACCTTTACTTGTGTTAATACTATACCAAACTTTGCCGCAAATAGCCATACCCAAAATATACAAAGTTTCGTCAAAGATATTAGACACTTTTTATACAACATCAAATATCTGACAGTTTTCCACAGCCATTTTCGTTCAAAATGCTGATTTTTTCTGCTTCGGTCAATTCGCGGCACGCCCCTTCCGGCAGATCGGCGTCCAGCCAAAGGCTGCCCATGGCATATCGCTTGAGCCAAGTGACGTGACAGCCCACCGCCGCAAACATGCGCTTGATCTGGTGGTACCGCCCTTCGTAGATGACCACTTCCACCGTAGGGGTGGCCCCGTCCTGCAGTACCCTCAGCTCAGCCGGCTGGCATTGGGTCCCATCCTCCAGGGTAGGACCGGCACAAAAAGCGGCTATCTTCTCCTCATCCAAGGGCTTGTCCAATACCGCCCGGTAGGTTTTTGGGACATGATGACGGGGGGATAACAGCGCATGGGCAAACGCACCATCGTCGGTGATGAGCACCAGGCCGTGGGTGTCCTTATCCAGCCGTCCGGCAGGAAACAAGCCTCGTCGTTGCAGGGCGGGAGGAAGCAGATCCACCACCGTGGGTGCCTTGGGATCCCGAGATACGCAAAGGATGCCGGCCGGCTTGTTGAGCATCACGTACCGGTACTGGGCGTACCCCAGCGCTTTACCGTCCACCGCTACCGTCACCCCGGTGGGATCCCATTTCTTTGCCGGGTCACGGCAGGGCACGCCGTCCACCGTCACCCGGCCGGAACGGATGAGCCGACCCGCTTCACTGCGGGTCAGCGTCCCTTGAGAACACAACAGCTTATCCAGTCGCTCCACTTTGTCCATCCTTTCTGATCAGCCCATGACGGAATCCGCCCTGCCGGGTAGAGGAGATATCCCCTCCAATCACCTGATCCTTATAAATATACACATTAGCCTCCACCGTCTCATCGCCGGGGTAATTGAGTACCGTATAGGTGTAGCATTTGACACGCTGGCCACGGTAAGGCGTCAGATCGGTGCCTGCCTGCTGCTGCAGAGCGTTGTACGCCAGCCACACGTCGTCCGGCTCTGCCGGGAACAACACCTCACGCACCTGCGGCGGTTCCGTCGCCAGCTGGTATCCCAGCGCTGTCAAGCACGCCCGGCGCCCTTCGTCGGAGCTGCCGTCCATAGGAACGGTTCCCGTTTCCTCCGACGGCAAACACCCCTGCATCAGCAGAATAAACAGCACCAGTGCCGCCGCCAGCAGTACCCCCAGCAGGCGCGAACGGGTGGTTTTCATGGATACCACAAACATATGTAACCCCTCCCATACTAATATGTATGAGGCGGTCATCCGTTTTAGTCATCAAAATACACGCTGTGCCATACCAAAAACATATAAACCGTCCATATCTTGCGGCTGTTATCCTTTTTGCCCCGGTAATGGGCATCCAGCAGGCGCAGGAGATACGAGGTGTGAAAATACTTGTGAGCCGTGGGCGACAGAAAGGCTTCCCGCACCTTTTGGTAATATCGCTCCTGACGCAACCATACCCGGATGGGGACCGGGAACCCCAGCTTGGGCTTGTTGGCGGCGCCGGCCGGAATATGCCGGGCGGCGGCCAGGCGCATAGCGTATTTGGTCGTACCGGCGGCGATGCGATGGCGAGAGGGGATCCGGGAAGCCACCCGGAACACCTCCCGGTCAAGGAAGGGCACGCGCAGCTCCAAGGAATGGGCCATGCTCATCCGATCCGCTTTGAGCAGGATATCCCCCACCATCCAGCGATTGATGTCCAGATACTGCATCCGGGTCACCTCGTCCTGTCCCTGACACCGGGCGTAGTATTCCGCCGTCAGGGTGGCAGGCTCGGTGGCGGAAACATGCCGCAGCAGCCGTGCCTTTTCCCGGCGGTTAAACATCCGGGCGTTGCCAATGAACCGTTCTTCCAGCGTCTGACTGCCGCGGACAAGGAAGGACTTTCCCTTCACGTCCGGCAGGAGGGACGCCATCGCCCCTATCGCCCGGCGACACCAGCGTGGCAACCGCTGGTATCCCTGCAAGGATAGCGGCTCGTGGTAGATGCGATAACCGCCAAACAGCTCGTCCGCACCTTCTCCAGACAGCACCACCTTCACCTGCTGTGCCGCCAGCTTGGACACGAAGTAAAGCGCCACACAGGAGGGGTCGGCCAGCGGCTGGTCCAGATAATACTGCACCGTGGGAAGGCTATCCCAGTATTCCTCCTCGGTGATGAGGTGGGTGTAATGCCGGATCCCCACCTCGGCGGCCAGCTCGGCCGCATAATGGCTCTCGTTATAGTGCTGGCCGTTGTCAAACCCCACCGTGAAAGCCTTCTGCCCGGCAAAGTAGGAGGCCACGTAGCTGGAATCCACCCCGCTGGACAGAAAACAGCCCACCTCCACATCGCTGATACGATGCGCCGCCACCGAATCGGTAAATACCCGGTCGATCGCCTCCACCGCCTGCTCCAAGGACATGGTTTCATCCGGATCAAAGGTCGGCTCCCAATACCGGTGCACCGTCACTTCCCCCTGCCGATACCGCAGGTAATGGGCCGGCGGCAGACAGGAGATACCCTTGAAGAAGGTGCCGGTGGGCACCGCATACTGGAAGGAAAGATACCCATCCAGCGCCGTTTCATCCAGCACCTTGTCCACGTCCGGGTGCTCCAGCAGAGATTTGATCTCCGAGCCGAACACCAACCGGCCGTCCGCCAGACGTGTGTAATGCATGGGCTTAATGCCAAAGTAATCCCGGGCGATGAACAAGCTCTGCTCCCGGGTATCCCACACCACGAAGGCGAACATCCCACGCAATCGGGGCAATAGCTCTTCACCCCATTGCTCATAGCCGTGCACCAGCACCTCGCCATCGCCGGCGGTGGCAAAGGTATGCCCCTCCTGCTGCAGCTGACAGCGCAGCTCGCGGTAGTTGTAGATCTCTCCGTTGAACATCAGGATAAGGGTCTTATCTTCATTATAAAGTGGCTGGGAGGCCGCTTCTATGTCGATGATGCTTAACCGGCGAAACCCCAGAGCCACCGCATCGTCCAGGTAATACCCATCGGAATCGGGGCCACGGTGGGTGATCTTCCGGGTCATTTGCCGCAGATACCCTTCCCGATCGGTCAGCTGACCGGTAAAACCGCAAAAACCACACACAGAGGGGCACCTCCTTTCTGTACTTCTCACAGTATACCAAAAACAAAGCAAAAAGAAAAGCGAAAAAGCAAAAAAGCCGCCCCTCAGGGCGGCTTTTTATCAATTCATTTCCGGACGGATGGGATAAGGCAGCTCGGTGTTAAAGGGGAAAGCGCCATACAGCCCGTTGACCAGCTCCTCCAACAGCTCCTTGCAGTAGCCATAGGTGTTAAGGAAGGTGGGCATAGCCGCAAAGAAATCGTGATAGAGGAAGGGAGAGCCGAGCGACACGCCCAGCGACTTCTCCTTACCGTAGGTCAGCACGTGGTTAAAGGCACCCATCATATCCTGCACAAAATACGGGTAGCCAAAAGGACTGTGAGGACCGATAAATGCCGTATAGACGATGAGATCGTACTCCTCGGCATAATGCCGGATATGGCCGTCCATCCCCTTGCGCACGTCCGCCACAGCGCCGTGAGCCGCAAAGGCATCCACCATATACTGCAATGACTCGTACGCCTCCTCGGAATAGCCCACGTAGGAGATCATGACCTTCTTGACCTTCTCCTCGCTCAAGGGTAACAGACCACCCTTGTCGCACAAGATGGAGATGCCCTCACGGGCGATTTGGCGGTTGGTGTTGGCAGACCGCGCCAGCATCTCCAAGGTCACGCCGCCGCCGGCGGTGTAATCCTCGTCAAACAGCCCCAGCTTCTCCTTCATATCCAGCACACGCTGGCAGGCATCGTTGATACGTTCCTCGGGCAATTCGCCTGCCAGCACCGCTTCCTCCAGCATATCGATGTAATCCGGGTCGTTGGGGCCAAGGATCATATCGTTGCCGGCTTTAAGCAATTCGACGTACAGCTGTTTGCCCTGATAGATGGCGTTGAGACCACGCATCTCCACCGCATCGGTAACCACCACGCCTTGGAAACCCATCTTCTCCTTGAGGATCTCGGTAATGATAGGATAGGACAGGGTGGCCGGCAGCATCTCGCCGTTGATGACGGTATCGTCCGCCGCCGGGAACGCCATATGACCTACCATCACCGCATACACGCCGGCATCGATCAGCGCCTGGAACAGCGGCGCCTGGTACTCCCACCACTCCTCCATGGTATAGGCAATATACGCCAGGGAGAAGTGCGGATCACGGTATTCCCGCTTGTCCACTCCGGGGAAATGCTTGGCGGTTGCGGCCACCCCGGCCTTTTGCATGCCGGCGATCTCCGCCTTGAGCAGACGGGCGGACAGCTCCATATCGCAGGAGGGGGTACGGTTGAGAGAAATACCGCTGAACATACAAGCGTTGTCCGCCACCGGGCCCCAGATCCAGTTAGCACCGCCGGCCAGCGCTTCGGTGGCCACGTTGTAGCCCAGATCATAGGCCAGCTGCTCGCTGTGGGCGGCGCCCAGAGCAGCGGCGGTGGGCATCCGGCTGCAGCCGGGAATAGCGCCGGCCGCGCCGGTCTCGGCGTCAATGGCCGCCAGGATCGGGATCTTCAATTCGCTGTTAAGCTCCTTGATCCAGTCGTCACATACCTTCGTATACCGGTAGTCGAGACCCTTACTGTACTTGTTTTCCGCATTGTTCACCTGGGACTCAAAGAGATGCTGATGGCGTGTCCAAAGACCGCCAAAAGGGTTCTTTTCCAGAAACCCCTTGTGGCCGTACACATGATCGGTGCGTGCCACACCGGTCTGCCCGATACGCTCGCGCAGGGTCATATCCTGTAATCTGGGTTTTTTCATACTTGACGCCTCCTTTGGAATTATTATAGCAAGGGCAAAGAAACCCTGTCTATGTAAAAACGTTCGAACTTCCGGCACTTTCATCCGCAAAAAACGGCGGCACCCTATGAAGAAAGGGTGCCGCCGGGCATTTTACATTCCCATAACGGGGCGGATGGGATAAGGAAGGTCGGTATTGAGGGGGAACTCACCGTACAAGCCGTTGACAAACTCCTCGCACTGCTCCTTGCAGTAGCCATAGGTGTTGATAAAGGTGGGCATGGCGTAGAAGAAGTCGAAGTACAGGAAGGGAGAACCCAGGGACACGCCCAGCGATTTTTCCTCCCCGTAGGTGAGCACGTGATTAAAGGGGCCGATCATGTCCTGCACAAAGTAGGGATACCCATAAGGGCTGTGACAGCCGATATAGGAGGCATACACGATGAGATCGTACTCCTCGGCAAACTCCTTGATGTGCCAGTCCAGACCCTTCTGGTAATCCGCCACGGCTCCGTGGGCGGCAAAGGCGGTCACCATATGCTCCAACGCCTCGTAAGCTTGGTTGGAATAACCGATGTAGATGATCTTAACCTTCTTGATCTTGTCCTCGCTCAGAGGAAGCATACCGGGCTTGTCGCACAGCAGAGAGGTAGCCTTGCGAGCGATCTGACGGTTGGTGTTAGCCGTGCGCGCCAGCATCTCCTCGGTCACACCGCCGCCGGCGCTGTAGTCCTCGTCAAACAGCCCCAGCTTCTCCTTCATATCCAGCACACGCTGGCAGGCATCGTTGATACGCTCCTCGGACAGCTCACCTGCCAGCACCGCCTCTTCCACCAGATCGATGTAGTTGGCATCGGTGGGACCTAAAAGCATATCGTTACCAGCCTTGAGCAGCTCCACGTACAGCTTTTTGCCCTTGTAGATGGCGTTAAGGCCGCGCATGCCGCAAGCGTCGGTAATGACCACACCCTTAAAGCCCATCTTCTCCTTAAGGATCCCGGTGACGATCTTATGAGACAAGGTGGAAGGCACCATCAAGCCGTTGATGACGGCGTCGTCCGCCGCCGGGAACGCCATGTGTCCCACCATCACCGAGTACACGCCGGCATCGATCAGCTCCTGGAAGATGGGGGCCTGATGCTCCTCCCACTCCTCCATAGTATAGTCGATGGTCGCCGGGGTGATATGGGGATCACGGTACTCTCGCTTATCCACTCCGGGAAAATGCTTGGCGGTAGCGGCCACGCCGGCCTTCTGCATGCCGGCTACCTCCGCCTTGAGCAGACGGGCGGACAGCTCCATATCGCAGGAGGGGGTACGGTTGAGGGATACACCGGCAAACATGCAGGCGTTGTCCGCCACCGGGCCCCAGATCCAGTTGGCGCCGCTGACCAGCGCTTCGGATGCCACGTTGTAGCCCAGATCGTAGGCCAGCTCCTCACTGTGGGCAGCGCCCAAAGCGGCGGCCGTAGGCATGGCGCTGGTGCCCGGGATGGCATCCACCGCCCCGTGCTCCGCATCGATGGCCGACAGCATGGGCACCTTGAGGACGCTGCTCAGGTCCTTGATCCAGGCATCGCACTCCTTGGTGTAGCGGTAGTCGAGGCCCTTGCCATAGCGATTCTCCGCATTATTGACAGCACTCTCGTAGATATGCTGGTGCCGTGCCCACAGACCGCCAAAGGGGTTCTGGGCCAGGAAGTCCTTCTTACCGTAGATCTGATCGGTACGGGCAAGGCCGGTCTGGCCGATACGCTCCCGTAAGGTAAGGTCTTCCAAACGAGGTTTTTTCATACTTGACGCCTCCTTAAATTCTTAGGTCAATTATAACAACCCCCCCTCCCCTTGTCAACCGCCAAAAACGACTTGATTTTAGCAAATCTGTATGCTACAATGAGGGGGCAAAAGAATAATCGCAGAGCATCATCCTCGGATGTTGTCGGGCGCACTGCTGGACGGTGCGTCCGGGGGTAAGGAAATGCGGTGTAAATCCGCAGCAACAGCCATTACCGTGACGGTCAGTCCCCTGACCGAAGTCGGAATGCTTACCGCCCTGCGCCACGCATAAGGCTCTTGGGCAACGGGAGAGCGCTGACGGCAGGAGATAGGGCAGGCTATCTCTGTTTTTTGTATCCTTCAGCACCCTCTCGGAAGGGTGCTTTTGCTTTATTCGCTTGCGAAAAAAAGAAAGGAAGCGATACCATGAAAAAACTGATGTCCGTGACCCTCTGCCTGCTGACCTGCTTGGTACTGCTGGTCGGCTGTGGCGCACAAGACACACCGGAGCCGTGGGATAATGCCACCTACACCGCCGACACAACGTTGGGCTCCGGCAAGACCGTCTGTACGGTCGCCGTTAAGGTGGACACGCACACCGTCACCTTCACCCTGCACACCGACAAGGAAACGGTGGGAGCCGCCCTGCAGGAGCACAACCTCATTGCCGGAGATGAGGGCGAGTTTGGCCTCTACATAAAGCAGGTCAACGGCATTACCGCCGACTATGATGCCAATAAAGCCTATTGGGCCTTCTATGAGAATGGGCAGTACGCCATGACCGGCGTCGACACCACCGCCATCACCCAAGGGGTCTCCTATGAGCTGGTCTACACCAAGGAGTAACCATCTGCGGCTCATGGAGATGGCGCTGTTCGGCACCTTGGGGGCGCTGATGTTCTGCTCCAAGCTGGTGATGGAGTTCCTGCCGAACATCCATCTGTTGGGAGCATTGACCATGGCGTTCACCTTGGTGTTCCGGGTCAAAGCGCTCATCCCCATCTACATCTACGTCGCCTTGTGCGGCATCTACGCCGGTTTCAGCCCCTGGTGGGTGTTCCATCTGTACGTATGGGCGGTGCTGTGGGGCATCACCATGCTACTGCCCCGGCGGATGCCCCACTGGCTGGCATCCGTGGTCTATCCGGCGGTGTGCTGTCTGCACGGGCTGGCCTTTGGGGTGCTGTGCGCACCGGCGCAGGCCATTCTGTATGACCTTGACCTGCCACAGACGCTGACATGGATCGTCCTCGGGTTTCCCTACGATCTGATCCACGCCCATGGCAACCTTTTGGCCGGTCTGCTCATACTACCCTTGGTGACCTTGATGCGACGTCTGCTCCGGCAGATGCACTAACGGCACACAGTCAAAAAAATCCCGATCCCGGTGGATAACCGGGGTCGGGATTTTTCATTTACAGGTCTTGCTCGTGCAGAACGACGCCGTCCTTCTGCAGCTGCGCCTGCAGGGCGGTCACGTCCAGGGTGGTCATGTCCTGCCCCATGGCGGCGGCAGTACCGGCCGCCTGACCGCTGACGGCACAGCATGGGATCACACGCATAATATCCCACATGGCATCGGTCACCGACGTGCAGCGGCCGGCGCACAGCAGATTCTTGACCTGCGCGCTATAGAGGGTGCCAAACGGCACCTCATACACCGGGCCACGCTTGCGCCAATCGCCGACCATGCCGATGGAATCGGAAAAGAAGGTGTGCTGTTCGGTGTCATGCTGGGTATACTCCCCCACCAGCCGTCGGGTCATGCGATACTGGGGGATGGTGGCCATGTTGACCGGCCACACGGAGGGATCGCTCCCTCGCAGACGAAGGAAGTGATCAAGGGTAGCGGCATGGGAGAGCTGTACAAAGTCACTGACCTCTCTCCCATCCAGACCGGTGAAGTGCTGTTGCCCGGCATCCGGGTGGTTCAGCATCTGCAGACGGTAGCCCTCACTGCCCACGTAGTAGTACCACGCAGACACCTTGTTGCCGTGCCCGTAAGTGGCTGTCGGGGCACCGGCCATGGCCGCCACGTCCGCATCACCGGTAGCATCCACCACGGTGCCCACGGGATACGCCTGCCGCCCGGACTTATTCTCGGTGATCAGATGGGCGATGCGGTCACCTTGCCGGTCAACGCCCACCACGTAGGTGCCGTAAAGGATATCCACCCCGGCCTCGGTCAGCCGCTGTTCTGCCAGGATGGCAAACACATGTGGATTGTACTGCACCTGAAACCGTGCGGTATCCCGGCTGCGCTCCCCGTTCCCGGTCAGCCAGTTATCGGGGTACAGGCCCTCGGCGCCGTGGGTGATGGACAGCCGCAATAGCTCCTCCGCTATGCCAAAGGAGACCTGCTTGCCGCAGCCATCACACAGCGGCAGATAGATGGTGACAATGCCGGCGGTGCCCAGACCGCCCAGCTCGTATTGCTTTTCCAGTAACAGTACCTTTTTGCCCTTGCGTGCGGCAGCCAGGGCGGCGGCAATACCGCCAAAGCCGCCTCCGCACACCGCTACATCGTACCCGTTGGCCACGGGCGTACGCAGGGTCTCCTGTATGTGCATACAATCACCTCGTCACGTTTCTTTCGGTGATAGTATAGCATAGTGTGGGGGCAAATGCAAGTTAGACGTTGGATAATAGACAATAGATAAGAGATAAGAGTTGTGTTGAGCAGGTAGTGGGGGCGTGCGGTAAGGGGCGCGGATCCTATCTTTTCTCTATTCCCTACCATCTAGCATCTGTCCTTTGCGTTGCATAGAAAAACCCGCCCTTGGAAACCCAAGGGCGGGTTTGTTCATACTCTTTAGATCAGAGCGCTGGGATCCAGATCGATCTCACCGTCGTCGTTGCCGGCGGAGGCGGAAATCATTTCCGTCAGCTCGTAGCGGCGCACATCGATCTCAGGAGTGGTATACTGTTTTTTCATGTTCATTCACTCACCTTTCTTGATGTGTGCCTTATTCGGCAGCGGAATCTTCGGTAAACCAAGTTGCGGTCTTGTCGGTGGCATTGTAGATGCTCTGAGAAGAGAAGGGGTTGGAGACGTCGCCGTACACGTAGTACTCACGGCCTTCCACGATGGCCTTCACGTAGGAGCGAGCCACAAACTCGGTATCCTTGATGGCCTTGGTAACGCCCTTGACCAGCACGGTGAAGGTAACCAGGCTATCGCCCTCAGAGTAGCTCCAATACTTGTCGAAGTTGCTGGTGGTCTGCACCTTACCGGCCAGACCCTGCGCCTTGGTGGTGTCCACGGTCAGCTCACGGCCAGCCAGGGTATCCTTCTTGGCCAGCAGCAGACCACGCTCAACGATCTCGTACTCCTGATAGGTAATCACGTTATTGTTATCCACTTTCTGATAACCAGTCGGGATCTTCACGGTGTTGAAGGAGGAGCCGCACTTGTAGGTGGCGCCCACACGGAAGGCGGTCTTCTCGACGCCGCCCTGCACGTAGATGGCGGAGCCGGGAGTACCCTCGATGGAGGAGCTGCCCTGCTCACTGCCGGCCACGTACTGGTAGCCGCGGTTGACACGATCGATGGAAGCCATACCCACCGCATAGGGGGTCACGGTCAGGTCATCCAGGTAGAAGGATACAGCCTTTTCGTAAGAGCCGGCACCGGTGCCGGGCACCTGGTCTCCACGACGGGGCAGGTGGGCAATACCCAGGATCAGGTAGCTCTCCTCGGTGAGGTTCGCGTTGTTGGCCGTAAAGGTGTAGGAGATCTTCTGCCAGTTGTGATACATGGTCTGGGGAACCTCGTCAACCTCGTATCCTTTATCGAAGTCGTAGGGGATGTAGTTGTACTCATACAACTTGTTGGCATCCTTGTCACCAGACGATGTGATGCCAGCGCCGTCGGTGCTGCAGGCCAGCCAGGTGAACAGACCGGGGTTCCAGTCGGTATCGGTGAAGTACACGTAGTAGGACATGGTGTACTTCTGGCCGGGGGTCACGCGGATGGGGTTGCCCTGCTCATCGCGGAGCACCATCTGCGCACGGATGTTACCGGTCTGGGTAAAGGAAGAGGTGATCTTGACGGAGTTGTTGCCGGTGCGGCTGTAGTCGGTGGAAACGACCGCCTGGTGGTAATTCTTGCGGATCTCCACGTCGGTGCCCTTCGCCAGGTTCTCGAAGCCCATGGTGTTCTGAGACAGGGTGGGGGTCGCCTCGATCTCCTGTACGGTAATGTCGTCGAGGTAATACGCATGCGCAACAGAAGAGGCGTAGCCGATACCAAAGCGCAGGTAACGCTCGGTGGCCTTGGACTCCTCGGTGAGGGTCACGCTGTTGAGGATACAGGTGTAGTTCTTCCACACGTAGCCGCCGCCGATCAGCCAGTTCTTAAACTCGGAGGTGTTGGCCGGTACAGCCGCATTGGACTTATACTCAAAGTCGCCGAGTGCGGTGCTGGTGGCGGTGTCCACACGCAGCGAGTACTTGGACTTGTCGCCGCCGCTGGTAAACTTCTGCGTAGCGCCGGCCGCAGCAAACCAGGTTTGGGTGGGATAATTGTACACGTGGTCGGGAACCAGCACCCGCAGGGTGATGCGGTAGGAGGCGCCCTCCTCCACGACGATGGGCTTGCCGTAAGCGTCGGTGATCAGGAACTGCGCACGGTTGGCGCCGCCCCAGTGAGAGTTGACGTGGAGGGACTTGCTACCGCCGTCGGTGGTGTTCTGGTCAGCAGACACCACTGCGGAGCACTCGCCAACCAGGTTGAGGCTGGTGCCCACATCGAGATTCTCAAAGTTCATGGTGTTGGTCTCGATGGCCTTGTGCTCGTAGACGGTCACATGATCCACATGGACATACACATTGGAGGTGCGGTCGCAAAGACCCAGGTACAGGTAGATATCGCCATCCTTGAAGGTGCTGATCATGCCCTGTGCCTTGATGGCGGGCACCTCCATGGTGACCTCCTGCCACTGGCCGCCCGTAACGTCGACCGTGAAAGAGCTGTTGTTGCCCAGCTCTTCGTAGAAGTAGGGCTGACCGATATTGTTGAAGTTAAAGTTGCCGGTAGGCACGGTGCCCAGGGTGAAGGGCAGGGTCATATCCTCGTCCACATACACCATAAACTTGACGGTGTAGCCGTAGCCACGAACAACCGGCACCTTGGCGCCATTCATGGTGATGACGTGCTTGGGGTTGGTTTCGTAGTTGTTACCGGACAGGTGGATGGCCACAGAGTAGCCGCCATCAGCGGCGGTGCCGGGTACATCGGTGCCGGTAGCGACATCGTAGTTGTGCAGGTAGGAGAGAATAACACCGGAGCCGTTACCAGCCACAATGCCGGCGCGGTCACCGTTGGCGGGAACCTTAGCATAACCGTCGCCATTGTTGCCCAGGCCGGTATCGCCCTTATACTTGTCGAAGAACGCCTTGTGGTAGTTGTCGTTGTGCTCCTCCACATAGGTGTAGGTCCACTGGGCGTACAGTTTGACGGTCTCGGTGCCGGCGATGGTGTCGGTGGTGTAGGCCTCACCGGTGCCATCGGCCGCGGTGTTCCAGCCGGTGAGGACATACTTCTCAGAGCGAAGCGGCACGGTGGGGAAGGTCATGTTGTCACCGGCGTAGATGGACTGCAGCACGTAGGTGGTGGTGCCGTCGTTGTAGTAATACTCGTGACGTACCAGGGGAGTCCACACGGCCTTGACGGTCGCAGTCTCGCCCGCGGCAGGGAAGGTGTACTGGGTCACGGGGTTGCCCTGGGCATCCTCCCAGCGGACGAAGCGATAGCTGCCGTCGGCGACCACGGGGCCGGCAGGCAGGGTGACGGTGGCGCCGGCGTCACCGGAGAGGGTGGCAACGGACGCATCCACATCACCACAGTCAAAGGCGATGTAAGCGGTGGTCGAGGAGGCCTCCCAGCCGGCGTACAGGGTGTGAGCGCCAGCGGTGAGGGTGGCATCCGTGAAGGGGGTGGTGCACTCGGCATCGGTGTACCAGCCCAGGAAGTTCATGCCGCCCTTGGTGGGAGCAGGCAGGGTGGAAGCCGGGTCGTCCTGCACGGCAGTGAAGGTGGTGGTGCCACCCATGTTGTCGTCCAGGGTGTAGGTAGCCAGACGGCTGTCGGGCACGTACTCCATGATGATATCATCCACCAGCACGGTCACCTGACCGGCGGTGCCGCTATTCTTCATAAGGCCCATGACCCAAGCGTTGTTAGAGGGAGCCTTGAAGATGGCGGTGTGGGTCTGCCACTCGTCATGGGTGACGCCCGCCTCAATGACTAAGGTATCCTGCGCACTGGAGATGGAGGAGATACCGTAAGGGGCACCGGACAAAGCACCGCCAACAACGGCCTGATATAAGTAAACGTCGGTGGTAGCCTCGGTCACCTTATACTTGAAGGTGATGCGGTAGCGGATGCCAGACTTAGCACGGGACTTATCGGCGTTGGACACGACGGTGGTGCCGTCAATGGTGGTCTTCCAGCTGTTCTTGTCGCCGTACAGACGGAAAGCAACACCTTTGCTGTTGCTACCATTGTGCCTGAGCTCCATGTAGCCCACGCCGCCGCTCAGACGGTACTTGATACCGTTGTTCGCGTCATGCACGGTGTTGTCACCGGAAGTACCGGAGTCGGGCGTGTAGCCGGCGGCTTTATTGGGTTCGTTAGCGTAGGAGCTCTTGACGGGCTGGGTGTCGAAGTTACAGGTGAAGACGGTATAGTCAGCGGAAACTGCCGACGCACCGGCCCACACCATGCAGGACACCAGCATCGCCATAGTAAGGAAAAGCGCGAGGGTCTTCTTGCTGAGTGTACGCATTTTCATACGTAGGTCCTCCTTCGTAAAATTTGGGGATAGGGTCGCTCGGGAATGCTGAAAAATGCCGAAAATACAGGGGTTACACGGGGAAATACCGAAACGCAAACAGACCGATCGCGCACATCGGCCTCCAGCATATACGGGCATTTCGCCTACTATGTAGTGTAAGTATAGCACGAGCCTTCAAAAAATGCAAGGGTTTTTTGGAAAAAATATTTAAATTCCTCCCACCGGCTGGTTAAACTTTTGTCAAAACGGGAGAGGAAATCCCTTGCCACGACGCTCCGCTGTCAGGGAAACGGCTTGGGAGAACGGGGGTAAGAGATCGCTCCGTTCTTTTATCTTCCCCGGTAGAACCGGGAGCTTATTTCCACGCCTAAAGGCGCAAAAAAACGGCGCACCGGGCGGTGCGCCGTCTCCTTATCATGGCTGGGGATCGATGGGAACCTCCACGTAGTTATCCGGATCGTTAAAGTCGCCGGCCGTAGGGACGGTCGTGGCAGCCTTGGTGGTGGTCGTGGTGGTCGGCTTGGTGGTCGTGGTGGTAGGCTTGGTGGTCGTGGTGGTAGGCTTGGTGGTCGTGGTGGGACCCTTGCCGACGTCCACCTCACCGTCATCCTGACCGCCGGATGCCGGACGCCGGGTCGTGGTGGTCGTGGTGGTGGTGGTGGGTTTTCCCCCCTTTGCCGTGGTGGTCGTGGTGGTGCCTGCCGGGGTACCGGTGGCGGTCGTGGTACCGCCCGGCTGTCCGGCGGTAGGCGTGGTGGGAGTCCCCTCCCCTGCCGTGGTGGTCGTGGTGGTGCCATCCCCCTCGGTGGGAGCCGGGGCGGTGTCCTCATCCTGCTCCGGTACAGACGAGGTGGTACCCCCATTAGCCGCAGGGGTGTCCTCGTCGCTGCCGCAGCCGGTCAGCATCAGGGACATACACAATAGTAATACCATTAAGAATAAGGATACGCGTTTCATGACGATCGCTCCCTTGTATAATATATAAGGTGAGTATAACACGGCTTTGAGAAAAATGCAAGAGGGAACGGCAATGCCGTGGGTAGATGCTTTCCTGCCCCCTCATCCGTCACGGCAAAGCCGTGACACCTTCCCCCGAGGGGGAAGGCTTTGGAGGGCGGACAAGGTAGGCTTAGGGTCGCTTTCCCTCGGGGGAAGGCTTTCAGTCCCTATCTACCATCTAGCATCCAGTGTCTCGCCGCAAGGCGAATAAAACAGAAGGCGCACCCCGTAAAGAGGTGCGCCTCACCGTGTGTCATCGCAAGGTTAGGGTGACACGGATAACCCGAACCAGTTTTTAAAAGGCGGATATTCCGTTCACCCATCGTTAAAATACTCACGAATACGGCAGTATTCGCTGCGTTTTTGCCTCGGTTGACCGAAAATCCGTTCTT
>SVPB01000001.1 GCA_015066065.1 Oscillospiraceae bacterium
GTTTATTACCCGTTACTTCCACAAGGGTAACCGCATTGCGCTTAACGGCTCTTTGCAGTCCCGTTCCTACACGGCCAACGACGGTAGCAAGCGCACCGCCTACGAGGTCGTGATCGACAACGCATTCTTCTGTGAGTCCAAGGGCGGTAACGCCGGGGCTCCCAGCTACGATTCTCAGATACCCCAGCCCAGCGAGGCCAAGCCTGCCTTCTCCACCGCCAATTCCGGCGATTTTGAGGAGATCTTGACCGACGAGGAGCTGCCCTTCTGATTGGATCGGCTGAACATTGAGTAAAGGAGGCTATTTCCATGCCTGAGAGAACCGAAAGACCCGAGCGCCCCATGCGCGGCGGCCGTAAGGGCCATCGCAAGGTGTGCCAGTTCTGCGTTGATAAGGTCGATTACATCGACTACAAGGATGTGGCTCGTCTGCGCCGCTTTATGTCTGAGCGCGCCAAGATCCTGCCCCGTCGTGTGACCGGCACCTGTGCCCGTCACCAGAGAGACCTGACCACCGCCATCAAGCGTGCCCGTCAGATCGCTTTGGTCCCCTTCGTGACCGACTAATTTTCGTTTGATGAAAGCTTCCGTCCGTGTGGCGGGAGCTTTTTTCTTTACTGATTCGTGTCGCTGATGACCGCTAAGGTGTATTTCTTTGTTTTTCTTGATTTTTATCCGCCTGTTTGCTATACTGTCTTCGTGACGGGAGGGGATACGATGAGACGTCTGTTTGGCTACGCTATGGATATAGGGGAGAAGATGCTGGTCTGCGGTGCGGAGGTGCACCGGGTAGAGGAGACGGTCAGTCGGATTGGCTATGCTCTGGGAGCCCAGCGTGTGGATGTGTTTATTATTACCAGCAGTATGGTGGTCACCATCCACACCCCCGACGGAGAGACCTATACCCAAACCCGTCGTGTTACTGCCTCCGGCTTTGACTTTGAACGTCTGCATTATCTTAACCATCTTTCCCGTGAGATCTGCGCCCATCAGCTTACCTCCCAGGAGATCGAACAGAGATTACACGCCATTGATACGTGCAAGCGCTTTCCGCTGTGGGCGGAGTTTGTCAGTTATGCGGTTATTGCCGGCGCTTTCACCTTGTTTTTTGGCGGCGGTGTAACAGAAGCCGTCGTTTCGATGCTTATCGGCGTTGCGGTTCGCTGTGGCCTTTGGGGAGCAGATCGGCTGGTTTCCAACAAGATATTTGGCAAGTTTCTGGCTACCGTGATCATCACCCTTCTGGCGTATTTAATGGTGAGCCTTGGCGGGATTCCCACGGTAGACAAGGTGATTATCGGCAACATTATGACCTTGATCCCCGGCATTGGTCTGACCAACGCCATGCGTGATCTGTTTACCGGAGACAGCATTGCTGGTATTTTGCGTACCACCGAGGCGGCGCTGACAGCACTGGCGATTGCCGCCGGATATTATCTGGTGACTATCATAGGGGGGCTTGTGGTATGACGTGGACAGAGGTCGTTCAGATTATGGCCGGTTTTGTTGGCTCGTTGGGGTTTGCCATTCTGTTTAACATACGCGGCAAGCGGCTGGCGGCCGCAGCTGTGGGTGGTCTTTTTTCGTGGCTGTTGTATGTTTTGCTAAGCGATTGCATCACCGGTGAAGTGGTGGTGTACTTCGTGGTGGCGTGTATCATCTCGTTATACGCTGAGCTGATGGCGGTGTGGCTAAAAACCCCCACCACCACCTTCATCATCACCTCCTTGATCCCCCTGATCCCCGGTAGCTCCCTATACTACACCATGACTTCCGCTTTTCAGTCGGATCCTACTGTGTTTTTGCAGAGAGCGACCCACACCCTGCAGTTGGCCGTTGCGCTGGCATTGGGCATTATTGCCGTGACTACGCTTGCCCGGCTGTCTAATCGGGTGCTTCGCCGTTTGCATAGGCAATGACAGTGAGTGAGACATTCTGCCGTAATGGTATATTTGTCTTGCTTTTTTTGAAATAATCCCGTATAATACCTTTGAATAGTCATAGAAAGGCAGGTGAACTCTATGGATGGCAATCCGGTTCCCCCTCGAAGTAGCTTTTTAAAATCGATGTTCCACGGCGTTCGTAGAGTTTGCCACCGGCTTTGTTCTGTTACGGAATAAGGCTTGCTTGCTTTTTGGCCGCCTGTGGAGAGGACAGGAGGTCTTTTTTTGAGCGAAGAAATCAAGAAGATCGCATCGGAGGAGTCTGCTCTTTCTCGCCGTGACTATGCGGAAGAGCTGCTGCTGTTGATACGCAGCGGCCGCCCGCTGGTGGAATGGCGTGAACTGTTGCAGGAGTACCACGATAGCGATATAGCGGATCTGTTAGAGGAGCTGACACCGGAAGAGCGTCGTCGTCTATACCGTGTGTTGGGCACCGAACGGATGAGTCAGGTGTTCACCTACCTGACGGATGTGGGCACCTATATCGATGAGCTGGATCTTCAAAGTGCAGCTGACCTGATCGATGAGATGGACGCGGACGATGCGGTGGATCTGCTGGACGAGCTGGATACCGACAAGCGGCAGGAGCTGATCGAACTACTGGATGAGGATGTAGCGGAGGATATCCGTCTCATCGACTCCTACGACGACACCTGCATCGGCAGCCGTATGACTACCAACTATGTGGCCGTCGGCCGTGATCTGACGGTTAAGCAGGCCATGCGTTCCCTCATTCGGCAGGCGGCAGACAACGATAATATTTCCACCCTCTTTGTACTGGAGAATGACGGAACCTTTTACGGAGCAATGGATCTAAAGGACCTTATTATTGCACGTGAGGATACCCCGCTGGAGGATCTGATCGTCACGTCGTTCCCCTTTGTGTACGCCACCGAAAGCGTAGAGGAATGTATCGAAGAGCTCAAGGAATATTCCGAGGACTCCATTCCAGTTTTGGGAAAAGATAACCGTCTCTTGGGCGTTATCACCGCCCACGATCTGGTGGAAGCGGTGGACGAGGAGCTGGGAGAGGATTATGCCCGTTTAGCCGGTCTGACCGAGCAGGACGATATGCGAGAGCCGCTGTTTAGCAGCTTGCGCAAGCGCATTCCCTGGCTATTGATCTTACTGCTCCTGAGCTTGGTGGTGTCCGGCGTGGTGACGGTATTCGAACCGGTGATGCAATCCCTGACTCTCATCACCTGCTTTCAATCCCTCATATTGGGCATGGCAGGCAACGTAGGCACCCAATCGCTGGCGGTGACCATCCGGGTGCTGATGGACGATAACCTGAGTGGCCGGGAGCAGCTGCAGCTGGTGTTCAAGGAGCTGCGTATCGGCTTGCTCAACGGCGGTGTACTAGGCGCTTTGTCGTTTGTGTGCATTGGTGTCTATATCTGGCTGATACAAGGAGAGACGTCGCTGTTTGCCTTTGCCGCCTCCGGCTGTATCGGTGTGTCACTTCTGCTGGCCATGGCGGTGGCCAGCTTGACCGGCACGGTGGTTCCTATCACCTTTAAGAAGATAGGGGTTGACCCGGCGGTGGCATCCGGTCCTCTTATCACCACCATTAATGACTTGGTGGCGGTGGTTACCTATTACGGCTTGGCATGGATATTATTGCTGCAGGTACTGCAGCTGGCATAATGAATGTGTTTGGAGGAAGTCAATATGAATGTAGTCGTAGCGCAGTCTGGTGGTCCCACCAGCGTTATTAATGCCTCCTTGCTGGGGGTCTATCGCCAGGCCAAAGCATGGGATGCGGTAGATACGGTCTACGGTTCTCTCAACGGTATCGAAGGGATCCTCAACGATAACCTGGTATCTCTCAATGAGGCGCTGGCTACGGATGAGACGATGGCATTACTGCGGCAGACACCGTCGGCGGCATTGCGCTCCTGCCGCCACAAGCTTCCTTCCTACGAGCAATCGCCTGAGGTGTACGAGAACATCCGCCGCACATTGGAGAAGCACGATATCGGCGCTTTTTTCTATATCGGCGGTAATGATTCCATGGATACGGTACATAAGCTGTCTGCCTATTTTTCACTGGTGGATTGCCCCATCCGGGTGATGGGGGTGCCTAAGACGATCGATAATGACCTGATGGTCACCGACCACACGCCCGGCTATGGTTCAGCAGCCAAATTCGTGGCCACCACCATGCGTGAGATCATCCGTGACTGCACCGTATACGATCTCAATTCTGTTACCATTGTAGAGATCATGGGCCGCGACACCGGCTGGCTGACTGCCGCGGCGGCTTTGCCTCGTCTCAATGGCGACACGGCACCGCATTTGGTCTACCTGCCGGAAGTGCCTTTCTCGGTGGATGCTTTTGTGGAGGATATACAACGCATCCAGCGGTATAGCCGGACGGTGGTAGTTGCTGTTTCTGAAGGGGTGGAGATCGACACCTTGGGGGATTATCAGTCCGGCAAGGTGGATAATTTTGGACATAAATACCTGTCCGGCATAGGTAAGTGCCTGGAAGATGTGGTGCGTGAACGCATCGGTTGCAAGGTGCGCTCCATTGAGCTTAATCTGCCTCAGCGTTGTGCGGCGCATGTCAGCTCCCTTACGGATGTGGAGGAGGCTGAGGGCGTAGGGGCGGCCGCCGTCCGTGCCGCCATGCAAGGGGTCACCGGGCACATGGCCATCATTCGCCGGGTAGGGGATACCCCTTACCGCGTGGATTTCGACCATATTCCTGTGTCTCAAGCTGCCAACGCTGTTAAATACGTGCCACGGGAATGGATCAACGAACAGGGGAATAACGTGACCGAGGAAGCATTGACGTATATCCGCCCGCTTATCCTCGGAGAACTGCCGGTGATCACCGAGAACGGTATGCCTAAGCATTTCACACTATAAGATCCATAGACAAAACAAGTGTTTTTCGGGTGCTGTTTTCAGCACCCGAAAATTTTTTGTAATCATTACAAAAAACGCTTGACAAATTCAAAAAAGCAGTGTATTATATGCTTGTAATCGATACAAACAAGTAACGATTACAGAAAGGAGGGAGCTATGACACAGGAGCAGATGGCTCGGTTGCTGACAGAGAGGGGGGTACGCCCCACACAGCAGCGTTTAGCTGTATACGACTATCTGCTGCAGCATCGGACGCACCCTTCTGCCGAAGCGGTGTACAAAGCATTGGTTGTGCATCATCCCACCTTCTCGCGTACCACGGTGTACAACTCACTGCACGCACTGGTCAAAGCCGGCTTGGTGCAGGAGTTATCCTTGGGAACAGAGGAGAAGCATTACGACGGAGATGCCTCTCTGCATGGTCACTTCTATTGTTGCGGCTGTAGTCAGATCTATGATTTTCCTCTGCAAGAGGAAGCGATTAACGCTCTGCAACCCGATGGGTTTAAGGTTTATGGCAGAGCGATTCACTTCAGCGGATTTTGTTCCGCCTGCGGCAAGGCCGCATCCACTTAGTCGGTAATACCCTTGATCATATTAATTAACTAATGAATTTGGAGGAAAGAATTATGAAAAAGTTTGTTTGCAGTGTTTGCGGTTATGTCCACACCGGTGATGAGGCTCCGGAGTCCTGCCCCGTTTGTAAGGTTGGTAAGGAGAAGTTTAACGAGCAGGTAGGGGAGCGCTCCTGGGCGGCTGAGCACGTGGTTGGCGTTGCTAAGGGTGTGGATCCCGAGATCATCGAGGGCCTGCGTGCCAACTTTGAGGGTGAGTGCTCCGAGGTGGGCATGTATCTCGCCATGGCCCGTGTAGCCCATCGCGAGGGCTACCCCGAGATCGGCCTGTATTGGGAGAAGGCCGCTTATGAGGAGGCAGAGCACGCCGCTAAGTTTGCGGAGCTGCTGGGTGAGGTCGTGACCGACAGCACCAAGAAGAATCTGGAGATGCGTGTGGATGCCGAAAACGGCGCCACCGCTGGTAAGTTTGAGTTGGCTAAGCGTGCTAAGGAGCTGGGTCTGGATGCCATCCACGATACGGTCCACGAGATGGCCCGCGACGAAGCGAGACACGGCAAGGCATTTGAGGGCCTGCTGGCACGGTACTTTAAGTGATGCGTGAAAGGGGGCCGGTACCGGCCCCCTTTTTGCCACTATGGTTCGGGTTAGCCGTGTCACCTTATGATCGGAGGAATGAACGATGAAAAAGGTTTGGTCTTTAGCTTTGGTTTTTCTATTGCTCATTGCTCTTTCTGCTTGTGGTCAAGCGACGGCTGACCCTGCGGCAGTGCCGGCACCATCTGATAACGACGTCCCTGCGTCCACCGAGGTGCCCACCACCACTACGACGGTGACACCCCCCACCACGGGTACGCCGACCGTCCACACCATCAGCCGTGACCGGGCGGTTGCGATCGCTTTGCAAGCGGCCGGTTTGACTCAAGAGCAGGTGTTCGACCTGGATGCGGAGCTGGATTGGGAACGCAAGATGATATATTGGGAGGTAGACTTCGAGACCCGGGAGTACGAGTACTCCTACTATATCAACGCCGATAACGGTACCGTCGTGCGTTCGGACAAGGAGCCTAATGATTAAACGTAAATGAAAGAAGCCGCCGGTTTGCCCGGCGGCTTCTTTTCGTCGGTAGGTCTTTTGACGAGCATCATCGCATATGGTATAAGGGAGGTGAAGGCGATGATTGCTCGCATTACGGACATGCACGATAAAGAGGTCATCAACATAAGTGACGGTATGCGCTTGGGCTTTGTGGACGACGTAGAGGTGGATACCTGTACGGCTCAGGTGGTGGCTATCGTTATATTTGGTAAAGGGAAATGCTTCGGCCTTTTTGGCCGTGACAAGGACATCGTTATCAGCTGGAAGCAGATCGAGGTCATAGGGGAGGAGACGATACTGGTGAACTTTGATCACGGTGGCTGTTGTTGCCCCACCAAGAAAGGTCCGCAGATCCTCGGCGGTCTTTTTAGGTAAAAAAGTTTGCAAAAAATGCAAAAAAGTTCTTGCTTTTTTATTGTATAAGTGGTATACTGTTACGGCAAAACGCACGCGAGAGCCAACATAGGCGACCGGTGCCGCATCCGGATGTACCGGACGGTGGCCGTCTGTGCTCGCGGAGGTAAAACCAAGGAGGAATTTTATTATGGCAGTTATCTCTATGAAACAGTTGCTGGAAGCCGGTGTCCACTTCGGTCACCAGACCCGCCGCTGGAACCCCAAGATGGCCCCCTACATCTTCACCGAGCGCAATGGTATCTATATCATTGACCTCCAGAAGACCGTCCGTAAGCTGGAGGAGGCGTACATGTTCGTGCGCGATCTGTCCGCTGAGGGCAAGGAGGTACTGTTTGTCGGCACCAAGAAGCAGGCGCAGGACTCCATCCGTGAGGAAGCCGTCCGTGCCGGCGCTCACTTTGTCAACGCTCGTTGGCTGGGTGGTATGCTGACCAACTTCCGCACCATCCGTGGTCGTATTGCCCGTCTGAACCAGCTCAAGGCGATGGAGTCTGACGGCACCTTCGATCTGCTTCCCAAGAAGGAAGTGGTCAAGCTCAACCACGAGATCGAGAAGCTGGAGAAGTTCCTGGGCGGCATCAAGGAGATGAAGGCTCTGCCCGGCGCTCTGTTCATTGTTGATCCCCGTAAGGAGAAGATCGCGGTTGCTGAAGCTAAGAAGCTGGGCATCCCGGTGGTTGCCATCGTGGATACCAACTGCGATCCCGACGATGTGGATTATGTTATCCCCGGTAACGACGACGCTATCCGCGCCGTGAAGCTGATCGCTTCCTGTATGGCCGATGCTATCATCGAGGGTCACCAGGGCGAGCAGGGCGAGGCCGCCGCTGAGGAGGCTCCCGCCGAGGCGGAGGAAGCCGCTGCGGAATAATCCCGATCATCAATACTTGACAGGAGGAACAATATCATGGCTTTTACCAGTAAAGATGTTATGGCGCTGCGTGAGAAGACCGGCGTTGGTATGATGGATTGCAAGAAGGCTCTGCAGGAGTCCGACGGCGATATGGAGAAGGCGATCGACTACCTGCGCGAGAAGGGTCTGGCCAAGCAGGCCAAGAAGGCTTCCCGTGTGGCTGCCGAGGGTATGGCTTACGCCGTAGCCGATATCGACAAGAAGGTCGGTGTGGTCGTGGAGGTCAACTCCGAGACCGACTTTGCCGCTAAGAGCGACAAGTTTATCGAGTTTGTACAGCAGGTTGCCCAGGTTATCATGGACAAGGCTCCTGCCGACGTGGATGCCCTGATGGCTTGTGACGCCGGCAACGGCCAGACGCTGGCTGACGTGCTGCGTGACAAGGTCATGGTCATCGGTGAGAACCTGAGTGTACGCCGTTTTGTCCGCTACGAGGGCGATTGCGTTGCCTACGTGCACGGCGGTGGCCGTATCGGTGTTCTGGTTAAGTTCGACGCAGATGCCGCTGCTTCCGGCTCCGACGCTCTGGTGGAGTGCGGTAAGGACGTGGCCATGCAGATTGCGGCTCTTAACGCTCCTTACCTGAACGAGGCTTCTGTGCCTGCCGATGTGGTGGCTCACGAGAAGGAAGTGCAGCTCGCTCTGATGAAGAACGATCCCAAGAACGCCAACAAGCCGGAGAACATTCTGGAGAAGATGATCACCGGTAAGATGCGCAAGTACTTCGAGGAAGTTTGCCTCGTTAACCAGGCTTTCGTGAAGGACGGTAACCTGACCGTTGGTCAGTACGTGGAGCAGCAGGCTAAGGCCGCCGGCGGCGCTATGACTCTGGCTTCCTTCGTCCGCTACGAGAAGGGCGAGGGCCTGCAGAAGCGCGAGGATGACTTCGCCAGCGAAGTTGCCTCCATGATGAAATAAGCTTCTAACATCGCAAAAACGCCGAAAGCAATCTTGCTTTCGGCGTTTTTTTGTAAAATAAAAGGGCATCACCCACGGGTGATGCCCTTTTAGCTTATTGGACGGTGATATCCTCGCACGCCTCCGTCACGGGTGCGATGGACTGGGTAAAGTTGCCGATCCATTCGTTATCCTTTATGGTGGTGGCGGTGCAGTTTTTGAGACGAATATACCCCTCAGCGGCGTGCCACCGTTCTGCCGACGGACTGCGGAAGATCCGGTTATCGGTAAACCGCAGGTCGGTGGTGGCATAGGCATACAGCGCCGGAGTATCCGCCACGTCAAAGGTGTTGTGATGGATGCGCACGTGCTTGTGATAAGGCTTAGCGTTATCGGGCTGAGGCACGATGGGGCAAAGACTGATGACTCCTTCGCAGAACTGGTAGTCGGAGGTCAGACACGCATCGGTAAACACGTTGTTACGGATCTCCACGTCGTTACATTCGCCGGACTCGAACCAGTAGTTGGAGTCGCCGGCTACCAGGATAGCGGAGCCGGAGGACTCAAAGTAGTTATCGGCGATAAGCACCGGCTTGGGGGTGGACACCAGGATGCCACGGGCACGGCAGCTGCCAAAGCGGTTTTTGGTGCATACAAAGGCGGCGGTGTTGGTCAGATTATCCAGCGCCAGAGCGTCCCCCTTCTTCGCCAGCTCCAGCACCTCGTCGGGCAGGGGAGCCGTAAACGAAAGGCGGAAGGTGTCGATCTGCTCCAGATCGTATTCCGCCACCGTGGCGGTGTGGATGCGATGCATGCTGCCCCGTTCAATGAAAGCGATCTCGTCACCGGGCTTCGCCCAGTACCGGAATCCCATAGCCTGCTTGTGACGGTACTTACACCGCAGCTCCGTGCTGTTGACCACCTCGTCCGAGGTGACACAGCAGCCGTGTACGTTGATGGGATCATCCATCAGCCCCAGGAAGGTGGACTCGGTGATGGTTACGGTGCCGGAGTTACAGGTGATGTGCATACCGTCATCCCGTCCGTTGGTGACCAACCGCCCGGCCGCACGGTCGGGGACGAAGTGCATCCCTCGGAAGGTCAGGTTATGACAGAACTGTGCCAGACATCCCAATCCACCGCAGGAGTGTACCGTGATGTTTTCAAAGGTAAGGTCACGGCATCGCTCGGAGAAGATGCCGGCGTGCCGGCGGTAGTTATGCCGCAATACCAGGATATCGCCTACCGCCAACGGAAAGTCCTTACTGCGCTCCATCCGATAGATGTTGTTGCCCAACTCTTTGGTGGCCATGGGGAAGAAGCAGTCGCCGGTGGCACGACGCACCTTGCGTGAATGCGGCTCGTAGATGATGATGGCCGGGCAGATGGGATACCACTCGTCTGCCCCGATATCAAATTCCAGCTTTCCGTCGGTGAGACGGTGGGGGAATGCCGTTGGGTCGATGTACATATCCACATATGTGTCGGAGAAACCGGTGACAATTCCCTCGGCTACCATGGGCTTCTTCCAATTAATCGTAAAGTTCTCCACCTTTACATCAGAACAGCTATCCAGCGTAAAGGGCTGCATGTGCCCTTCAAACCATAGGCGAGCGCCATTACCCAGCAGGGCGCAGTTTTCCATCTCCTTAAGCCACAGGCCCAGGGTGCGCACCGGATAGACGTCCGAGTTAGAGATGCGATAGTCCACCTGCATCTCCGGATGGGGTTTGAAAAAGTAGTCGGCGTTTTCAAATACAAACGTGGTGTCTTTTTTGTGTTCTTTCATCAGCGCAGCTAATGAGAGGGTAATATCGGCACCGGGGACAATGCCCACTTCCTTGAGACGGATCGTATTCATAGGATATCTCCTTCCACAACAGTTACGATCATTATACCATTGATTGCTTATATTGGCAATCAAAAACTTCACAAAATTTTCCTTAAAATCTTCATGGAACATCTTTACAGATACGTAGAATTTTTGTATAATAGATGAGAAATAATTCGGTGAAAGGATGTTGGCTCATTATGCAACCTAAGTACAAGCGCATTCTTCTCAAGCTCAGCGGCGAGGCTATGGCCGGCCCTGCTCATACCGGCCTTGATTTTGATACGGTTCTTCACATCTGTCAATATGTTAAGGAGGCCGCCTCTTTAGGCACCGAGATCGCCATCGTGGTGGGCGGCGGCAACTTCTGGCGTGGCCGTTCCAGCGGTAAGATGGACCGCACCCGTGCGGATCACATGGGCATGCTGGCTACCACCATCAATGCTCTCGGCCTGGCGGATGCGCTGGAGCAGCTGGGCTGCGAGGTGCGTGTACAGACCGCTATCGCCATGAATGAGATTGCCGAGCCCTATATCCGCAACCGGGCGGTGCGACATCTCGAGAAGGGCCGCATCGTGATTTTTGGCTGTGGTACCGGTAATCCCTTCTTCTCTACCGACACGGCCGCTGCACTGCGTGCCGCTGAGATTGAAGCGGACGTTATCTTTAAGGCGAGTATGGTGGATGGCATCTATGATAGCGATCCTCATAAGAATCCGGATGCCAAGAAGTTTGATCACCTGACCTACATGGATGTGCTTAACAAGGATCTTAAGGTCATGGATTCCACTGCGGCTACCTTGTGCAAGGATAACGGCATTTCATTATTGGTCTTTAACCTGGAAGACCCCGAAAATATCGTGCGTGCCGTGAAGGGCGAAGCCATCGGCACCGTGGTTGACTAATCGACGTAAGGAGAATGGATATGAATACGATTTTTGCTACTGCTGAAGAGAAGATGAACAAGAGCCTCAACAATCTGGTCTCCGAGTTTGCTTCCATCCGCGCCGGCCGAGCCAATCCCGGTGTGCTGGATAAGCTGTCGGTGGATTACTATGGCAGCCCCACTCCCATCAATCAGGTGGCGGCGGTGTCGGTGCCGGATCCTCGCACCTTGATGATCGCTCCGTGGGACAAGAGCGTGCTCAAGGAGATCGAGAAGGCCATTCTCACCTCCGACATCGGCATTAATCCCCAGAACGATGGCACCTCCCTGCGTCTGATTTTCCCCCCGATGACCGAGGAGCGCCGCAAGGAGCTGACCAAGGATATCGCTAAGATGGGCGAGGATTGTAAGGTGGCTATCCGGTCCATCCGCCGGGATGCCATCGACAAGATCAAGGACATGAAGAAGAAATCCGAGATCACCGAGGACGATCAGAAGAACGGCGAAAAGAAAATGCAGGATCTGACCGACCGCTTCGCCAAGGAGGCCGACAAGCTGACCGAGGCCAAGCAGAAAGAGATCATGGAGATCTGAGTGATTACCGCGCAGTAAGTCTTCGTCATCCCCCGGATGGCGAAGGCTTTTCGCGCTAAGAGAGGGCTGTAAAGATGCTTTTCTTTAAGAAAAAGACAACCCCGGTACCGTTGGAAGAACGGTTGGTTCCGCAGAATCTGGGCATCATCATGGATGGCAACGGCCGCTGGGCGCGCAAGCGCGGCTTACCTCGGCAGGCAGGCCACGTGACCGGCGCCCAGACCTTTCGTAAGATCACCAAATATTGTGAACGGTGTGGCATCCGCTATCTGACGGTATACGCCTTTTCTACCGAAAACTGGAAACGCCCTCAGGAGGAAGTGGATGCGATCATGAACCTCCTGCATCAATATCTGCGAGAATCTCTGGCGGATTTCCAGAAGGAGAATATCCGGGTACGTTTTATCGGTGACAGAGCACCGCTGGCAGAGGATATTCGCCAGCTCATGGAGGAGGCGGAGGAGTCCACCGCCCACAAGGAGGGGATGACCCTCAATATTGCCCTCAACTATGGGGGTCAGCAGGAGATCACCGCGGCTGCTCGCCGCTTGGCAGAGCGAGTACAAGCAGGGGAGATAACCCCTGCCGATGTTACCGAGGAGTCTTTACAGCAGGCGCTGTATACCGAGGATCAACCGCCGGTGGATCTGATTCTTCGTCCCAGCGGAGAGTATCGGCTGTCCAACTTCCTCATTTGGCAGTCTGCTTATGCGGAGTTTGTGTTCATGGAGGATATTCTGTGGCCGGATTTTAAGGAAAGTGATCTGGAACGGGCATTTGCCGAGTTTGCTCGTCGTAATCGCCGTTTTGGCGGTGTATAAAGGAAGTGTGTTTATGAAAACGCGTATCATTTCGGGTCTGGTGGCAACAGTAATACTGTTTGCGGTGCTTCTGTGTCCATGGAGTTGGGTCTTTGCTCTGATATTGTCGGTCATTGCCGGCATCGCCGTGTATGAGCTTCTGCACAACACCGGCCGGGTGTCTGACAAGGCGATCATCTACGGCAGTATGATGTTCACCACATTGGAGGTGCTGGCGGTATTCCATTCCCGGGAGCTCCTGCTGCACAGCTATTCGGTCAATCCTACTTTGGCGCTGTGGCTTGCATTCTCCCATGCGCTGCCTTTACTGCTGCCGCTGGCATATGCTCTGTTCTTGATGCTGACCCTGTTGGCCGGCCATCAGCGTATGGATATCAACGAGGGTGGTTACGCCTTCTTTATGACCGCTTACGCTACGGTTGGTTTTTCAGCATTAGTGGCATTACGTGTCATTAACCATGCCGGTATTTATTACGTGCTGTTGCCGATGGTCATTTCCTTCATGAGTGACACCGGGGCCTACTTTGTGGGCACCTTCCTTGGTAAGCATAAGATGACCCCCATCATCAGCCCCAAGAAAAGCTGGGAAGGCTTTTTTGGCGGATGGATCATTTCGGTGGGGGCGACAGCATTATATGCGGTGATCGCCAACGCCATTTTGATGCCGGAAGCCTCGGTTAGTCTGGTGCAGTTTACCATAATGGCGGCGGTACTGGCGCCGCTGTCGGTATGCGGTGACCTGTTCGCTTCGGTCATCAAGCGTCAGAGTGGCATCAAGGACTATGGCAACATCATGCCTGGACATGGCGGCGTTATGGACCGCTTTGACAGCGTGGTCTTTGTGGCTCCTCTGGTATACGTGCTCTGCATCACTCTGTAATAACAAGAAGGAGAAACCGTTATGTGTGACCGTACCCGTATTCATAAGTCGTTGGTGATCCTTGGTTCCACCGGCTCCATCGGCACCCAGGCGCTGGAGGTGGCTGAGGCGGCCGGCTACCGTATTCTCGGTCTGGCGGCCGCGCGCAACGTGGATCTGCTGGAACAGCAGGTGCGCCACTATCATCCGGAAGTGGCGGTCATGTATGACGAACAGGCGGCCGAAGAGCTCAAGCGGCGGCTGGCCGGTCTGCCGGTATTGGTACTGGGTGGTATGCAGGGGCTGTGCGATCTGGCCGGCTGGCATGACGCCGACATGGTGCTCAATGCGGTGGTAGGTATGGTGGGCCTGCGCCCCACCTTGGCTGCCATTGCTGCCGGTAAGGACGTAGCATTGGCCAATAAAGAGACATTGGTAGCCGGCGGTGCCTTTGTGATGGAGGCGGTAGCCAAAGCCGGAGTACGGTTGCTTCCGGTGGACAGTGAGCATAGCGCTATCTTCCAATGTCTTCAGGGACAGCCACCGGTGGAGCGAGCGCTTAAGCGTCTTATTCTCACCGCCTCCGGCGGTCCTTTCTTTGGACGTTCCAGAGAGGAATTGGAGCAGGTAACATTGGCGGATGCCCTTAAACATCCCAACTGGAGCATGGGCCAGAAGATTACCATCGATTCCGCCACCATGATGAACAAAGGGCTGGAGCTCATTGAGGCACGCTGGCTGTTTGATATGCCGCCGGAAAAGATCGACATCGTGGTGCATCGGGAGAGCATTGTTCACTCGTTAATTGAATATGATGATAACGCTGTATTGGCACAGCTGGGTTTGCCGGATATGCGGGTACCCATACAATATGCATTGACCTATCCGGATCGAATGTCCTGTCCCGTGGGCCAGCTTCGTCTGGAGGATTGGCAAAAGCTGACCTTCTATGCTCCGGACAACGAAGCGTTCCCGGCTATGGATCTGGCGCGTCAAGCGCTGACCATGGGCGGCCTTTACCCGGCGGCTCTCAACGCCGCCAACGAAGTAGCGGTAGGCGCTTTTATCGATGGCAAGATCGGCTTCCTGGATATTACCCGACTGGCGGCGGCGGCGCTGACATATGATCTGCCCGATCCGCAGACGGTGGATGATGTGTTTGAGACGGATACCTGGATACGGGAAAAAACCCGTCAGGCGATTCACGACATGAAATGAGGGTTGACCTATCGGTATTTTACTGATGATTCTCAAGATATTGGCCGCCTTGGTGGCGTTGGGAATAATCATCACGCTTCATGAATTCGGTCATTTTCTGGCAGCCCGTGCCATGGGTGTGCGGGTCAATGAGTTTGCTATCGGCATGGGCCCCAAGCTGTTCAAATTTGGTAAAGGGGAGACGCTTTACACCATCCGCGCCCTTCCCATTGGCGGCTTTTGTGCTATGGAAGGGGAGGACGAGGGAGCTGAGACCCCCTCTGCGGTAGGCGGCAATGGCGGCCGCACCTTGCCGCCTGATCCCACCCGTTCCTTTGCCAACAAAAAAGTCTGGCGTCGTGTCATCATCGTAGCGGCCGGCGCTGTCATGAATCTGCTGCTGGGATATCTTCTGTTGCTGGGATATTATGGCTTTCTGCAGCAACCCCACGGAGACAGCGGCAAGGTGCTGTTTGCTACTACGACCATTGCCCAGTTGGATGAGACCACTCCTGCCTATCAGAGTGGTTTGCGCCCCGGCGATACGATCCGTTCGGTTAACGGCCGCCGTGTGTTTATGAACGGCGACTTGGCCATGGAGATGGAAAATGATCCGGATGGTGTTCTGCAGATGGTGGTGGAACGTCCTACCGCCGAGGGGACCCGTGACGTCACTCTTGATGCGGTGAAGTTTGACCAAAAGACCGATCCGGAGACCGGCCGTCGGTATCTGGTGTACGATTTTGTCGTTTTAGGAGTGGAGCGCACCTTCGGCAACACCTTTGTGCAGGCGGCCAAGCAGGAGATATCGGTGGCTACCATCGTATGGCGCAGTTTGGTGGACATGGTGCGTGGTCGCTACGGCCTTAATGATCTGTCCGGCCCGGTGGGTACGGTGGATATCATTGCGGATGCTGTGGGAAGCGCCAATACGATGGAAGGCCTGCAGACGTTGGTGATGCTGATGGTGATGATCACCGTGAATTTGGGCGTGTTTAACCTGCTGCCGTTACCGGCATTGGACGGCGGCCGACTGGTGTTTTTGCTGTGGGAGGGTATCACCCGCAAACGGATTCCTCCCAAGTACGAAGGCTTAGTGCATCTGGTGGGGATTTTACTCCTCCTTCTTTTGATGCTGGTGGTCACCTATAGCGATATCTCTAAATTTTTTGCTTAGTAAGGAGTGAATACGGTGCAGCGACGGACGAGCAAGAGGATTATGGTGGGCGGTGTGGCCATGGGCGGCGATGCCCCTATCACGGTCCAGTCCATGCTTAACGTACCGGCCAGCGACATTGCCGGAAGTGTGGCTCAGGCTAAACGCCTGCAGGCCTGCGGCTGTGATATCATCCGTGCCGCTGTGCCGGACATGGAATCGGTGGCACTGATTGCCGCCCTTAAGCAGGCGGTGGATGTTCCCATTGTGGCAGATATTCACTTTGATTATAAGCTGGCGCTGGAAGCGGCCGCCGCCGGTGTGGATAAGATCCGCATCAACCCCGGCAATATTGGGGATGAAAGCCGCGTAAAAGCGGTGGCTGACGCTTGCCGCCAGCGAGGGATTCCTATCCGCATCGGGGTCAATTCCGGCTCCTTGGAAAAAGAGATTCTGCACAAGTATGGGCATCCTACTCCGGAAGCCATGCGTGACAGCGCTCTGTACCACGCCTCGTTGCTTGAGAAATACGACTTTAACGACATCGTGCTCTCTATTAAATCCTCCGACGTGGAGACCATGGTCAACGCTTACCGGCTGACGGCGGAAGCCTGTGCGTACCCTCTACATTTGGGGGTAACTGAGGCAGGGACTGAGCGTATGGGGGTACTTAAGTCGGCGGTGGGTATCGGCACCCTGCTGATGCTGGGTATCGGCGACACGATCCGAGTATCTTTGACGGCAGCACCCGAAAAGGAAGTGACAGCCGGTATCGACCTTTTGCGTGCCGCCGGTCATCGGACGGGAGAGCCTCGTCTGGTGTCTTGTCCCACGTGTGGCCGTACGGCTATCGATCTGATCGGCATTGCCGGACAGGTTGAGGAACGTCTGCAGCAGGTACACAAGCCGATCACCGTGGCGGTAATGGGCTGTATCGTCAATGGCCCGGGGGAGGCCCGGGAGGCGGATATCGGCATCGCCGGCGGTAAAGGCCGTGCGGTAATATTCCGCAAAGGGGAAGTTTTGTGTACTGTTGACGAACGGGATGCCGTGGAGACTCTGATGCGAGAGATCGAAAAACTATAGGATGGATTTGTATGAACCAACAACTGTTCGGGGCACTTTTTGGCGAATATCTGCCGCAGGAAGGCCCTTGGAAACAACTGTATAACGCCACCGTTTGCGGTATTGATATGCGGCATGCGTCTCGCTGTATGATGGTATCGGTGCGCGCAGAGGCCCCCATGGAGGCGGAAGATCTGTTTACGGCAGAACAAGCCATGGCAAGGGCTTTTGGCCTGCAGTCGGTTACCTTGCGTCCGCAGTACCCGTCGGCATGCTTTGATGTGTCGGTGTTACCGTCTGTAGTACAGCACCTCAAGCGCCGTAACGTGGCTGTCAACGGTACCTTCGATGATGCTGTTTTTACGCTGAACGAGGAGAAACTCTTGGTGGAGTTTCCTCACGGCGGTCTCAATATTTTGCGTGCTACTCAGGCGGATAAAGCCTTGCAGGAGCTGATCTTTGAGCAGTTTGGCCTTCATCTGGAGCTGGAGTTTGTGGGAGAGGAATTGCCACAAGAGGACGATCATTATCGGCAGATGATGGAGCAGGCTGAACGGGAAGCGGCTGAACGTGCGGCCCAGCAGGCGGCTCGTCTGGCGGCCGAAGCGGCGGCGGCACCCAAGCCGGCAGAGGGCGGAGAACCGGCACGACCGGGCAAACCGTCGGATCCCACGCGTCCGCCGGCGGACGGCCTGCCGGTGTATCTGGAAACAGCACAGCCGGTGCTGGGCGCTCCCATCAAGGATCGGCCTACCCCTATCAAGGACCTGGAGGCTGACGGTTCCATGGTTACCGTTTGGGGTCAGATCTTCAAGATTGATGCCGGAGAGAACCGGGACGGCACCAAAAGCCGCCTTACCCTTCTTATCACCGATCTGACCAGCTCGGTGGCGTTGAGCCTTTGGCTGGATAAGAAGAAGGATTCCCAAACCATTACGGCGGTGGAAGGCCTCAAGATGGGGGATAATGTGGTCGTTAGCGGCCGTTACGACTATAATGAGTTTGCTAAGGCCAACCAGATTAAGCCTCGATCCATTTCCATTGTGAGCCGGTATCAGCGGCAGGATCTGGCGCAGGACAAGCGTGTGGAATTACATATGCACACCAAGATGTCGTCCATGGACGGCGTATCCGAAGCCAAAGATCTGGTCAAACGTGCGGCCGCCTTTGGTCATAAAGCGGTCGCCATCACCGACCACGGTGTGGTGCAGGCTTTTCCGGATATCATGAATATGGCAGAGGAGCTGGCCGGTAAGGGGAAGGATATCAAGATCCTCTACGGCATGGAGGCTTATTATGTCAATGACATGGTTTCGGTGGTCAACGGAGCCGATGATAGCCCCCTGGACGGCGAGTTTATCGTGTTTGATATTGAAACCACCGGCCTTAGCGCCGCCACCGAACGGATGACCGAGATCGGTGCGGTACGCATGATTGGCGGCGAGGTCAAGGACAGCTTTAATATTTTTGTCAACCCCGGCAAGCCCATTCCCTCCAAGATCGTGGAGCTGACCGGTATCACCGATGCTATGGTAGCTGACGCTCCTGACGAAGGAGAAGCTCTGCGGCAGTTCTATGCATTCTGCGGTGACTGCCGGGTGCTGGTGGCACATAACGCCCCCTTTGATACGGGATTTATCAAGGCGGCCGCCAAGCGTGCCGGTATGCCCTATGAGTTTACTGCGGTGGATACCGTGCCGGTGTGCCGTACCCTTTATCCGGGACACAAGAACTATAAGCTGGACACCGTGGCAGAGTTTCTGAAATTACCGCCCTTCAATCATCACCGCGCCTGCGATGATGCCAAGATTCTGGCAGACATCTTTACCCATTGCATTAAGGATATGCAGGATAAGCAGATTGCTACGCTTCAGCAGATCAACACCAGCGTGACTGGCGTGGATCCCAAGAAGGCCAAGTATTATCACATGATCCTTATCGCACGCAACCTCACTGGTCTTAAGAACTTGTATAAGCTGGTGACTTATTCCAACGTGGAGTGCTTCGCTCGTAAGCCGCGCATCACACGTTCTAAGCTCAACCAGCACCGGGAAGGTCTGCTGGTGGGCAGTGCTTGTGAGGCCGGCGACCTGTATCAGGCAATCCTGGAAGGCAAGCCATGGGGTGAACTGTGCGACATGGCTTCCTTCTATGACTTTCTGGAGATTCAGCCCTTGGGGAATAACGCTTTTATGCTGCGTCCCAGCAAGGGTAAGGGGGGAGAGATGATCCCTCCGGTATGCAAGAGTGAGCAAGAGCTCATCGAGCATAACAAGACCATCTGCCGTCTGGGCGAAAAACTGGGTATCCCGGTGTGTGCCACCTGTGACGTCCACTTTATGGATCCGGAGGATGAGGTGTACCGCCGCATCTTGATGGCCGGTTCCGGTTTTGACGATGCGGACCAGCAGGCACCTTTGTTCTTCCGTACCACCGATGAGATGCTCGGCGAGTTTGCTTATCTGGGCAAGGAAAAAGCCCGTGAGGTGGTTATTACCAATCCCAACTATATTGCCGATTGCGTGGAACGGTTTCGTCCCATTCCGCTGGGTACCTTCCCACCGCATATGGATGGTGCGGATGAGGACCTTCAGCGCATCTGTTGGGACAAAGCCCGGGAGATCTACGGTGATCCCATGCCGGAGCTGGTGTCGGCCCGTCTGGAAAAGGAGCTTTCCTCCATTATCAAGCACGGCTTTGCGGTGCTCTACATGATCGCCCAGAAGCTGGTGGCCAACTCGGTAGAAAACGGCTATTTGGTTGGCTCCCGTGGTTCGGTCGGTTCCTCTTTTGTTGCCCATATGGCCGGTATTTCGGAGGTTAACCCCTTGGCACCGCACTATGTGTGCCGTAATCCTGCGTGCAAGCACACCGAGTTCTTTACCCACGGTGAAGTGGGCTCCGGCTTTGATCTGCCGCCCAAGGCGTGCCCTCAGTGCGGTGAGCCTCTTGGTCGTGATGGACATGAGATCCCCTTTGAGACATTCTTGGGATTTGATGGTGATAAATCCCCTGATATTGATCTTAACTTTGCCAGCGAATACCAGAACCGCGCTCACCGGTATACCGAGACGCTGTTTGGCTTGGACCACGTGTTCAAGGCCGGTACCATCGGTACGATTGCCGACAAGACCGCCTACGGTTACGTGCGCAAGTACGCCGAGGAACGAGAGATGATTCTGCCACCGGCGGAGATCGACCGATTGACCTTGGGCTGTACCGGTGTCAAGCGCACCACCGGCCAGCATCCCGGTGGCATGGTGGTCGTGCCGGATGACTACGAAGCGGAGGATTTTTGCCCCATTCAGCACCCGGCGGAAAAGGTGGAATCCGGCATTCTGACCACCCACTTTGATTTCCATTCTATCCACGATACCATCCTTAAGCTGGATAATCTGGGTCACGTTATTCCTACCATCTGTAAGTATTTGGAGGAATACACCCACACCTCCATTAAGGATGTGGATATGTCTGATCCGGCGGTGTACAGCCTGTTTACCTCTCCGGAAGCCTTAGGCTTGACGGTGGAACAGCTGGGATGTGAGACGGGCACGCTGTCCATTCCGGAGATGGGTACCGGTTTTACCCGGCAGATGCTGTTGGATTGTAAGCCCAAGACCTTTGCGGATCTGTTGCAGATTTCCGGTCTGTCCCATGGCACCGATGTATGGCTTGGTAACGCGCAGGACCTCATCCGTGCCGGCACCTGTACCATTTCTTCGGTGATCGGTACACGTGACAGCATCATGGTGGAGCTGATGCACAAGGGCCTGCCGCCCAAGATGGCCTTTAAGATCATGGAGATCGTTCGTAAGGGCAAGGCAACCAAGCTGTTGACGGAGGAGCATCTGACCGCTATGCGTGAGCACGACGTGCCGGAATGGTACATTGACTCCTGCATGAAGATCAAGTATATGTTCCCCAAAGCGCATGCGGCGGCGTATATCATCGCCGCTTTGCGTGTGGCTTGGTATAAGGTGCATTATCCAGCAGAATATTATGCGGCTTTCTTTACCGGTCGTGGTGGTGACTTTGATGCGGCTACGGTGCAGGCAGGCATCGATCGGGTGAAGGAGGTCATGGATGACATCCGTGCTCGCGGTAAGGAGGCCAGCCAAAAGGAACAGGATACAGCGGAAATCCTGCACGTCATCTTTGAAGCGATGCTGCGTGGCGTGGAATTCTTGCCGGTGGATCTGTATAAGTCCCACTCCTATAAGTTCATTATGGAGGACGGCAAGATTCGCTTGCCCTTTACCGCTATTGCCGGTCTGGGTGAGGCAGCGGCAGAGAGTATGTACAAAGCGGCGGATCCTAAGGATCCGTATATCTCCTGCGATGACCTGCAGAGTCGTACCGGCATCACCAAGGCGGTGCTGCAGTCTCTGCAGGAACTGGGCGTGGTAGCCGGCCTGCCGGAAACCAGCCAGATGACCTTCTTCTAAACATCTTCAAAGGATAAGGGACACACCGGCGGTGTGTCCCTTATCTATTGGTGATAACGAGGGCTTGCATCCCCATTAGCATACCATCGATAAAGATGGGAATACCGAATATACTGCAAATTGCGGTAAAACGACACACAACTGTCGCTGTTCAGTATACTTGGTATGGTGAGAGGAATGCTATATAAAAGGATACGCGATCTGCGGGAAGACAAGGATATGACACAAAAGGAAATGGTGGCGCTTCTGCATTGTTCTCAGCAAGTGTACAGCAATTATGAGCTGGGACAGCGAGACCTGCCCACCGAACAGCTGATTCGATTAGCACGGTATCATTGCGTTTCGGTAGATTACATTCTGGGCCTGACCGACAAAAAATAAGCCGGGGAGTTCTAGCGAACTCTCCGGCTTGCTTGTCTTGATTATTCGTCGTAGCCCTTGGGATTCTGAGACTGCCAGCGCCAGGAATCACGGCACATATCCTCCACCGTTTTTTCGGCTTTCCAGCCCAGCAGACGGGCGGCCTTGGAGGGGTCGGAGAAGCAGGTGCCGATGTCGCCGGGACGACGGGGGGCGACGACGTAGGGAACGTCCACGCCGTTGGCCGCTTTGAAAGCGTTGACCAGCTGCAACACACTGCAGCCGTTACCGGTGCCCAGGTTGATGGCTTCGTCGCCGGTGTGGGCCAGTGCGTAATCCACCGCCTTGACGTGTCCCTTGGCCAGATCGACCACGTGGATATAGTCACGCACGCCGGTGCCATCCGGGGTGTCGTAGTCGTCACCAAAGACCGACAGCTGGCTCAGCTTGCCGATGGCCACCTGAGAGACGTACGGCATGAGGTTGTTGGGAATACCGTTGGGGTCCTCACCGATGCGACCGCTGATGTGCGCACCGATGGGATTAAAGTACCGCAGAATGACCGCTGACCACTCGGGGTCAGAGTTGCACAGGTCGTGGAGAATTCCTTCGATCATGAACTTGGTGCGCCCGTAGGCGTTGGTCACCGCACCGGTGGGCATATCCTCGGTCAAGGGAGAGGTGTTGGCGTTGCCGTACACGGTAGCGGAGGAGGAAAACACCATACGCTTACAGCCCATTTCGCTCATGACCTGACACAGGGTGACGGTGCCTCCCACGTTATTGTCGTAGTAGGTCAGGGGAATGCGCACGGATTCACCCACGGCCTTAAGACCGGCAAAATGGATGACCGCTTCGATTTTGTGAGCAGCAAAGATCTTCTTGAGCCCTTCAGCATCACGAATATCGCACTCGTAGAAAGGGAATTCCTTGCCGGACAGCTCCTTGACCCGACGTAACGCTTCAGGCTTGGAGTTGTAATAATTGTCGATAACAACGATGTCGTAGCCAGCTTGCAGCATCTCGATGCAGGTGTGACTGCCGATATAACCGCAGCCCCCGGTGATAAGTATGGCCATAATAATTCCTCCTGTTGTTCTTGTTACTACTATTATAGCCGTGTTTGTCAAGTTATGCAATAGCAATTTTGTATCGGTTTCCATGAAAAATGGCGCACAGAATTACTATTGCTTTTTTTGGATGAAGCGGTATAATAGTAGTAACCTAACAGGAAAGGAACGTTACATATCATGAAACCGACTCTTATCATTATGGCTGCCGGTATGGGCAGTCGTTTCGGCGGCCTTAAGCAGATCACCCCTGTTGGTCCTGCCGGCGAAAAGATCATTGATTATTCTGTTTACGATGCCGTTCGCGCCGGCTTCGGCAAGGTGGTTTTCGTCATTAAGCACGCCATTGAGGCGGAGTTCAAGAAGGAGATCGGCGATGTGGTGGCACAGCATGTGCCGGTGGAATATGTTTATCAGGAGCTGGATGCGCTTCCGCAGGGCTATACTGTCCCGGAAGGCCGTGAGAAGCCCTGGGGTACCGGTCACGCCGTTCTGTGCTGCCGTGAGGTGGTCAAGGAGCCGTTTGCCGTCATCAATGCGGACGACTACTACGGCCGGGAGTGCTTCCGCTTGCTGGCTGATTTTCTGCAGAAGCCCCAGACCGGTGATCGCCTGCACATGGCCATGGCCGGCTATCTTCTGCGCAACACCCTGACCGAGAACGGTTACGTATCCCGTGGCATCTGTGAGGTGGCGGCAGACGGTCAGTTGACCGGACTGACCGAGCGCACACACATTGAGATCCGTGATGGCAAGCCTCAGTTTACCGAGGACGATGGTGCTACCTGGACGGTGCTGCCGGAGGAGTGCTATGTGTCGATGAACTGCTGGGCTTTCCCGGCCGGCACGCTGGATCACTTTGAACAGCGTTTCTGTGCGTTCCTGGACGCCCGGGGAACCGAGATGAAATCGGAATTCTATCTGCCGTTTGCGGTGGATTCCATGATGGACGCCGGCGAAGCGGATGTACAGGTGCTGCCCACCAGTGATAAGTGGTATGGCATGACCTATGCTGCCGATCATGAGATGGTGCGCCGTGCGCTGGCCGATCTGACCGACAGCGGTGTGTATCCCAACGGTCTGTGGAAGTAAACAGCCATGTACAGTAAGCAACAATATCGTACGGTGCTGGCGGCGTTGTTTCTCGCCGTCGGACTGGTGTTGCCGTTATTGACGGCACAGGTCAAGGAGATTGGCGATTCTTTACTTCCCATGCATCTGCCGGTGATGCTGTGCGGACTGCTATGTGGTGCCGCTTACGGTACGGCAGTCGGTGCGATGCTCCCGTTTCTGCGTTCTGTTATCTTTGGCATGCCGCCCCTTTACCCCAATGCGTTGTGGATGGCACTGGAACTGGCCACTTATGGTCTGGTCATCGGTTTGGTGTATGCCGCACTGGGGCGCCGGCGCTTACTTCATGTTTACGTCAGTCTGCTGACGGCGATGCTTGTCGGACGCTTGGTCTGGGGCGCTTCCAAGGCGCTTTTGCTGGGGCTGTCGGATAAAGGCTTTACCTTGCAGGCGTTTATTGCCGGAGGCTTCGTTGACGCCTTGCCGGGTATCGTGTTACAGCTCATTCTTATCCCTTTGCTGATGACACTTTTGCGTAAATGGCGTTCCACTACATAAATCAAAAAGGCTCTTGCCAATCGGGCAAGAGCCTTTTCTCTGCTTATTGCACGCCGCGCCGATACAGTCCACGGGTGATGTTGATCGGTAAGGAATCACCACGCTTGTAGGCGTTCAACACGGATGTCACCTCGTCGGTGGACTCGATAGTAAAGTGGTACAAATGAAAAGCCGTCGCCGGCACTTCGCTCATGCGGTCGCCCCAATAGAGAGGAACGGAGTTGATCACTTCGGCACAGCCACCGGTGCATTGGACGGGGAATGTGGTGCCGGTGCGGTCGATAAGACCTTGATGCTGACAGTCACGGCAATGTCCGGCGGCACAGCGCCGGGGACAGTTTCGGGTGAGCATCAATGGCTGTCGTCCGTACACAAGCAAGCCCACCGGCAGGGAGAACGTCTTCATGGCTTTTATCTGGTCAAAGGACAGTTCCATGGACAAGGTGGCCGCTTTTAAGCCTTTTTCAGCATAAAAAGCGACGGCTTGTCGATTGGTGATATTCAAACCAAATCCGCCGATGGGATAAAGACCGGCCTCCATGGCCAACGGCAGAGCGCCTACGTTACCGCAGAGAGCCGCCACTGCGCCGGCTTGACGGGCGGTCATCAGTTGAGAACGAACAGCCGATTCGGTGCCAAACATGCCTCGTGGGATCTCTACCCCCACCGGCTGAAAGGAGCTGACACGCTCTATATGCTCCACCGGCGTATCGAGTGGCAGTATCACAAGAGAGGCGTCGTTGGCCGTCCACTGCGTATAGGTGAAAAAACGCAGTACCTGCGCGGTACTGTTAGCAGAAACCGACTCCGGTAAGGGCGGTATTTTGTGATAATAAGGGATGGGGGCGGTTCCTCCTCTTACTTTCAGCAGCTCTTCGAGCGCATCACGCCGTAAAGCATTAAGCCTTGACAGGGGTAAGGTCTGCCCGTCGGCGATATGTATGCCGATTTTTTCTACCATAAAAGGGGTGCCGCCGGTTTTGCGTAGCTGCTGTTCGGCCTTGTCTGGCGAGAGGGCTTGCTGTCGTGCTGTTTCGGTGCCTTGCCCGCTGACGGTTACCGTGTGTCCTTGCCGATCGGAAGCTGTTAAATGGCACCGTTCCGGGGTAGCCGAAAGGTGCATGTTCACCCCTACCAACGGTTGCTCTCGCTCATAGGCGTGGGCAAGGCGGCCGAGCACATCGGAGGCGGCCAGCACGTCCTCCTTGCGGCGTACGCCAAACATGGATGCCCCTCGTTTGCCGGTGAAATATCCGTCGGTAAACCCGGTGCGAGAAAAGACGCGCTGCAGGTCGCATAAAGCATCAGGGTCAACTGCTTGCCCACGGGCGGCGGCACCGTACACGGCGCATGCGGCTGCGACGTATTCCGGCCGTTTCATCCTGCCTTCGATTTTCAGAGACGTCACGCCAAGGGCGATCAGCTCCTCGACATAATCGATCAGGCAATTATCTTTTAGACTGAGTGCGGCTTTGTCAGGAGGGGCTTGCCGTAACAGACCGTCTGTCGGGGCGAAAGGAAGTCGGCAGGTCTGTGCACACAGACCACGGTTGCCACTGCGTCCTCCCAGCATGGCGGAGAAATAGCATTGTCCGGATACACTCATGCACAGAGCTCCGTGAACAAACACCTCTGTTTCCACCCCTAAACGGGTGCAGGCGGCGATCTCTTCCCGGCTCATTTCCCGGGAAAGCACCACCCGAGAAAAACCGGCATCACGCAGGAACCGCACCCCCTCCGGTGTGTGGCAGGACAGTTGCGTCGATGCGTGTAGGGGCATATGAGGGGCGGCGACACGCAGGATGCGAGCCAGGCCCACATCCTGTACGATAAGAGCGTCTACACCGCTTTCACAAGCCATACGGGCGGTGTGCAGCGCTTCCTCCAGCTCATCATCGCGCACCAGCGTGTTGAGCGCTAGGTGTACCGCCACCTCGCGTGCATGGCAATAGGTCACCACCTCGGCCAGCTCCTCCGTGCGGAAGTTGTGCGCGCCTTGACGAGCGTTAAATTGGCCCACACCCAAATAAACAGCGGCGGCACCGCTACGCACCGCCGCTGTCAAGGCATCCGGCGATCCGGCCGGTGCCAATATTTCAATACGTCTGCCGTTCACCGGACAGCCAGCTTTCTCTCAAGCTCTTCCTTTTCTCTCTTCAGGCGTTCCACCTCGCGGCGCAAGGTCTCGGCCTCGCCACGAGAACGGTTGTTATCGTCAAAGAAGGACTTAAGCTGCTTGCGCAGATTATCGGCGGACTGCACCGCCTTTTTGGCCTCATCAGCTTGGGTGAGGGCGGTCATAACGGCGGCCATGACCAGGGAGGTACGCTCGCTGGTATTCATAAAGTTGCGGATACGGGTATCAACGGTAGCACCCAGCTCCTGCATGTAGCCGGCATCCTCGTCGGTCGTGATTACATAGTCGGTTCCACAGATGTTGAGGGTAACTTTGCGCACAGATTCCATCGTTCATCTTCCTTTCGTGCTTATTCGACAAGTTTATTATAAATCATTTACTGATCGTGGTCAAGAGGAATGTGTTTTTCTCTTGATGAATTTTTAATAATATGGTAGAATGAAGCAAAACAGAGGGAGGAGGGGAGACAGGTGCATAAGATCGGGCTGTACGTGCATGTTCCTTTTTGTGTGAGCAAGTGCCCGTATTGCGATTTTTACTCCCTTCCCAACCTGTCCGACGAGTTGTTGGATCGGTATACACAAGCGCTGATGGCGGCGATGGATCACTGGGCTGATACTACTGACGTGGTGGCGGATACCCTTTACTTTGGCGGCGGTACACCTTCTCTTTTAGGCGGCGAGCGATTGGGCCGTCTTATCCGCCATGCGGATGCCCGTTTCCAACTGTTTGAGGGGGGGACGCCGGAGATTACCCTGGAGGCTAACCCGGCAGACGATCTGCGAGAAACCTTTTGCCGCTTTGCCGATGCCGGCGGCAATCGCCTTTCCTTAGGGATGCAATCGGCACATGCGGAAGAACTGCAGAGTCTCGGACGCCGCCACACGCCGGCGCAGGTTGAACGGGCTATCCGTGATGCACATGATGTGGGACTCGCTAACCTATCTCTGGATCTGATGCTGGGTATTCCCGGACAGACGGTGAACTCTGCGGTGGCTTCCGTTCACCGGGCGGTGGCATGGGGAGCCCGTCACCTGTCCGCCTATATGCTCAAGCTGGAACCGCAGACTCCATTTGGCCAACAGCCTCCACTCCTGCCGGACGACGATGACACGGCGGACATTTATATGGCGGTGATGGACACACTGGATAGATGCGGCTTTGAACAGTACGAGATCTCCAATGCCGCCTTGCCCGGTTACGCCAGCCGGCATAACCGAAAGTATTGGGTGGGGGATGCTTATCTTGGTTTTGGGCCTGCGGCTTCTTCCTATTTTGACGGCCGCCGGTTTTCCTATCCCCGGGATCTGGCCCATTTTCTCAACAATGGGGGCGTGTTGCCTGAGCAGGATGAGGCGATCCCCTCCGGTAGCCCTGAAGAATATGCTATGTTACGCTTGCGCTTGGCAGAGGGACTTGCCGATAGCGACTACCTTTCTCGCTTTGGTACGCCCATTCCGGCGGAGTGGTACGAACGGGCCGATGCACTGCCGGATAATCTGGTTTCGGTTACCGACGAGAGCATGCGGCTGACTCGTGAAGGGTTTTTGGTGTCAAATTCATTGATTTGTCACATTTTGGGGGTATAAATTTAATTTCTGTTCATACTCCAATGACAAAATGTGATAAACTACTGTTAGTACCTTACTTGGAGGTGTTGGTGTGGCAGGTATCAAGATCATGGTCGTCGATGACGACAGCAACATTTGCGAACTTCTTCATCTTTATCTGATGAAAGAGAATATGGAAACGGTTATTGCATCGGATGGCGCACAGGCGTTGGCTTTGTTTGATACAGAGAAGCCGGATCTCATCTTACTGGATGTCATGATGCCTCGTCTGGATGGCTGGCAGGTTTGTCGTGAGATTCGGAAGAAATCGCAATGCCCCATCATTATGCTGACCGCTAAGGGTGAGGTGTTTGACAAGGTGCTCGGTCTGGAGCTGGGTGCTGACGATTATGTGGTCAAGCCCTTCGAGACCAAGGAGGTCATTGCACGCATCAAGGCGGTTCTTCGCCGCAGCGGCGTTTCGGATGCCAAGAAACAGCGTATTGTCGAATACGACGGCTTGTATATCAACATGGAAAACTACGAGCTTCGTGTCGGAGGCAAAGTGATCGATACCCCCCCAAAAGAGATGGAGCTTATCTACCATTTGGCCAGCAACCCCAACCGGGTGTACACGAGAGATCAGTTGCTGGATGAGGTGTGGGGCTTCGAATACTACGGCGACAGCCGGACGGTGGACGTGCACGTTAAACGCCTGCGCGAAAAGCTGGACGGGGTATCCGATCGCTGGACGCTCAAGACGGTTTGGGGTGTCGGTTACAAGTTTGACGTACGAGATAATTGATTTGGAGTAGGGTATGTTTAAAAGTGTCTTTTCCAAGTACTTCTCGGTCATCATTACCATTGTTGCCGCCGGTTTTCTCCTGATGACCGGTCTGCAGGTGACATTGTTCACCCGTACTGTTTCCAATGACAAACGGGAGCTTTTGCTGGAAAATTCGCGGAACATCGCCAAGCACGTGGAGATCTATTATGCACGCAGCTATCTCGAATCAGATGGCAACGTAAAGTATCTTTTGGATGCTGCTCATGCTTCTCCCATGCTGCATCTGTTCTCCGAAGCGGTGGATGCCTGCGTATTTGTGGTGGATAACTCCGGCAAGGTGCTGGTTGCTGCCGAGACGGAACAGCTGTCATTGCAGACATCTGTGGCACCATTGCCTTTTGACAGTAAGGACGACAGCTCTCATTTTGCGGTTAGCACCATGAGTGGGATGTTCCGGGAGGTCTGCTATGTAGCTGTCACCCCCATCACGATTAACAACGTTCGGGTTGGCGGCGTGTATATGGCGGCACCGGCTACGACGGTCCTGGAGGTGCTACGTTCCAATTTCAAAGTATACTTGATGTCCACGGTTGGTGCGCTAGTGCTTTCTTTTGTGGCGGTGTACTGGTTATCCTATCGATTTGTACGTCCTCTTCGCCAGATGGCGTCTGCCACCAGACGATTTGCCCGGGGCGATTTTAGTGCTCGTATCCAGGTGAAAGGGAATGATGAGGTGGCTGAGCTGGCCGATTCTCTCAACCACATGGCCATCTCTTTATCCTCTAGTGAACAGATGCGACGCAGCTTTGTGGCCAATGTATCCCACGAGTTAAAAACGCCCATGACCACCATCGCCGGATTTATTGACGGCATGTTGGATGGTACGATCCCTCCCGAAAAGCACCATCACTACATGACCATTGTTTCGGAGGAGGTCAAGCGCTTATCCCGTATCGTACGCTCCATGCTGGAGCTTTCCCGCATTGACAGCGGTGATGTGCACCTCAACAAGGTGCGTATCGACTTGACGGATGTGGTTTGCAGCGTGCTTGTGTCCTCGGAACAGCGGATCGAACAGAAGCATCTGCGTATCACCGGCATGGAGGATTGTGCCCGCGTAGAGCTGGATGGCGATCGCGATCTGATCAGTCAGGTGATGTACAACCTGCTGGACAACGCTATCAAGTTTACCGATGAAGGCGGAGAGATCGACATTCGCCTGCGCTCCACTCCCGGACGGGCGGAATGCGTTATCCGTAACACCGGAGCAGGCATTCCTCCCCATGAGATGCCCCAGATATTTGAACGGTTTTACAAGAGTGACCGTTCTCGCAGCTTGGATAAAAACGGAACCGGATTAGGCTTGTATATTGTTAAATCGGTGATTGCCTTGCATGGCGGTGAGGTCACTGTCCGTTCGGTGGAAGGTGAGTTTACCGAGTTTGCCGTCTGGCTGCCCACTGCCGACGCAGAGACTCGTGAGTTGACCGATGGTACCGTTCGGTAACCCATTATCCATCGTTATTTCTGTTTTAATGCGTGTTTGATCATACGTTAGAAAGGTTGTATTGCTATGAATGATAACTGGAATCCCTCCGAGAATCCCTCTACCCCGGAGGAGGCGGTGACGCCGCCTGCAGAGACAACTGGTGTTCCCGATACGGTGTCCACACCGGCCGCCGAGCCCGTCTCTCCAGCTGAGCCTGTTTCTCCAGCCGAGCCTTCCGCCTATAATGGGTGGATGGGTGATAACGGTTACCGATATGTGCCGCGTGCCGAGGGTACTCCGGCTCCGAGCGCGCCTTCGCCAACGGCCGGAACGACCGGGGGATGGACTTATGCGCAAGCACCGGCTTCGCCTTCCGGCAACGCTTACCAGCCCCCCAAAAAGAACAAACCGTGGTTGGTGGCGGTCGCTATCGTAGCGGCGATTGTGGTTTTCTTTGGCAGTATTTTCGCCAGTTATCGGTTCATCTTTGGCGGTAGTGATCGGGACAGCGCCGACAATTACTGGGGCGACGATATTTCTTATGATAATCCTAATGGGGGAGTCGGTGTGGAAAACGCGCCCCCATTGGAGATCACCCCTTGGGAAGACGATGACGGCGGTCTGTCTACCAATGAAGTGGTTAACCGCAATTTAGATTCCACCGTGGTACTGACCAACTATGTGGAGAGCAACAACTTCCAGTTTGGGGAAAGCTCCTTGGTGGAATCTGGCGCGGCCAGCGGTATTGTAATGAGCGCCGACGGATTTATCATCACCAACTGGCACTGTGTCATCAATGAGGAAACCGGTTCACGGTATGCTCGTATTGATGTGACTACCCATGATGGTAAGGTGTATGAGGATGCCGATATCATTGGCGTTGACGAATCTACCGACCTGGCTGTTATTAAGATCAAAGCTACCGGCTTGTCGGTAGCGAAGTTTGGTGACAGCTCCGCTTTGTCGGTGGGTGACCGGGTAATTGCGCTGGGCAATGCGGCCGGCCTATCTTGGACTGCGACCCAGGGTATTGTCTCTGCGCTGGCGCGCGATGTGTATGACGATACCGGCTACGCCATCAAATGTCTGCAGACGGATGCGGCTATCAACTATGGTAATTCCGGAGGCCCCTTGCTGAACAATCAGGGCATGGTTGTTGGTATTAATTCCGCCAAGATCGCTGCCAGTGGATACGAAGGACTTGGCTTTTCCATTCCGATTAACGAGGCGAAGCCCATCATTGAATCTCTGCTTAAGTTTGGCTATGTGAAGGGACGTGTCGCCTTGGGTATTACCGGGCAGACGGTTTCCTCGGGTATGTACAGTGGATTTTTGATCGCTTCCATTGATGAAGGTTCCTCCCTCAAGGGTACAAAGGCGCAGGTGGGAGACTTGATTGTGGCGGTGGATGATGTGGAGGTTACCGACTACAGCACTCTGCGTGCTGAGCTGGCAAAGCATAAGGTGGGGGATAAGGTCACCTTGACATTGCTGCGGTCGGAGAGCCGAAGCGGTCGGGTCAGCTCCTTGACCGTAACGGTGACCTTAAAAGAACAGACAGCGAACTGATTATCTGCCATAACCTCCGGCGTTTGTCGGAGGTTATGGTGCGTTAGAGGAGTTGTATCAATGGAGATACAAACAGAAGAACAACGGCAGGAATACGCGCGGCGGCGAGCTAGACGTCGTCGGATGTACCGTGTCCGCCAACGGTCCATTGAACTTGCCGTTTTACTGGGGATTGTGGCCGGTGTGGTGGTGCCTATATGGCTCTTTTCCGGCAACACCGTTGCGCCGTCATCTGGCCCAGCTCCGTTGGCTTCGACAGCGGCGCCTACTCCTGCACCGGTCTATCCGGCGGTGACGGCGGATACGTACACGCTTACCGATGAGGTGGATGCCAATCACGCCATATTGGTGGATGTGACCGATCATACGGTGGTGGCCTCCAAGTCACCCGATACGGTTTGCTTTCCGGCCTCGGTGTCAAAGGTTATGACCCTCTTGGTAGCGGTGGAAAATATCACGGATTTTACCGACACCTTCACCATGACCTACCATATCACCAACCCTTTGCATGAGGCAGAAGCCACGGTAGCCGGTTTTATTTCCGGGGAAGTCATCGTTCTGGAGGATCTGCTGTACGGAGTCATTTTGCCCTCTGGCGCAGACGCTTGTCAGGCGTTGGCGGTGTATGTGTCCGGCAGTGAAGAAGCCTTTGTGCAGAAGATGAACGATCGGGCTAAGCAGATGGGGCTTAAGAATACGCATTTTGCCAACACCAGCGGCCTGCACGATCCTCAGCACTATACCACTTGTGAGGATATGGTCATCATCTTGAATGAGGCTATGAAGAACCCCCATTGCCGGCAGGTGCTCTCCACCTACCAGTATACCACCGCGGCGACAACACAGCACCCGGAAGGTCTTTTGCTGACTAGTACCATGTTCAGCCGTATGCGTGGCGATGAACCGGACGGCGCTCTCGTGATTGCCGGTAAAACGGGCTACACCAGCCAGGCCAGACACACCATGGTAAGCTACGCGCAAGGGGAGAACGGACACGATTACATATTAGTGACCATGGACGGCTCCAATCGTTGGAAGGCGACCTACGACGCTATTGATACGTACACGATGTTCTGCTCTTCAGCCGGAACGACCGGCACAGCATCGACGACCACACCATAAAAAACGACGAAGGCGATCACGGTCACCTTCGTCATTTTTTTACAACACGTTATGCAACAGAGGTTTTTCTTCTTCCTGTATGATTTGCAGCTGCAGCCGGAGAAGCTGTATCCCTTGATGCGTTTTGTCGGTATCACCGTATTTCGCTGCCAGTAACAGGGAGGATGCCGTCTCACGGGCCTCCTCCAGCCCACTGTGGTTCATAAAGCAAGGGAAAAGCCGTGTCTGTTTTTCATAATCATCTACAAATACTTCGATCTCATTTTTAAGGTTTTCTGCGGTTTCTTCGGCCAAATGATGTTCAATATCATTCAACCGGACGATTAACCGATCGATCTGCCGGTGCTGATAGACGACAGATCCCCAGCATAGCACCAGTATGCTTATCAGCAGTCCCCCGGCTATCCATAGTCGTTTCAATGTTTCCCCTCCGATGCCGTCACATCCTTGTTTTTAAGCAGGAAGAAATCACCGGTTTTGGTGGCGGTCATGATAAATACGTCTTCAATGGTACAGTGCATTTTTTGCAGGGTTTTGGCAAGCCATTTTTCATCAAGATCGCACATTTGCAGTCCCCACGGCATACATTTTCCGTCGCTGATGACCACCATTGGCAGCCCGTCATCCTTGACCTTGACGCCCATGTCCTCTAGCGTGATCGTTTGATACGGCGGATGACAGAAAGCGCTGATGTGCCCATTCGTTTCAACGATGGCATATTGCACATGCCGTATATCAAACACGTTTTCCTGCCGCAATGCCTCTGCCAGATCGTCCACCGTCATACGCAGCCGGCGCATGGCGGCTTTGTCAATACGTCCATCCTTGATGACAGCAATGGGGGAACCGGCAACCGCTTTGGAGACGACGGGAAACTTGAGCATGAGCCCGGACAGGATGATTTCCAAGGATACCAGCACCAGTATAGGAATGATACCATTAAACAGAGGTAACCCGTTGTCCTGCATAGGGACAGCCGCCAGATCCGAAAGAAGCATGGTCACCGCCAGCTCGGATGGCTGTAATTCTCCCAACTGCCGTTTACCCATCAACCGCATGGCTATCATAAGAAGGATGTACAATATGATCGTTCGAATGGCCGCTATTGCCATGGGCTTCACCTCTTTATTATATATGGCTAGTGTATCCGGAAGAACGCCGATTATAACCGCAGAGAATTTCTGAAATTTTTTTCAATTTAGACTTGACTTTTCGATATATAGGCTGTATAATCTAATGCGTTGCCGATGCGGCACATGCGCTCGTAGCTCAGTTGGATAGAGTGTTTGACTACGAATCAAAAGGTCAGGGGTTCGAATCCCTTCGGGCGCGCCAAGCAAAGCACCACCTACGGGTGGTGCTTTTGTTTTTGCCCGAGGGATTCGAACCCTGAGAGGGTGAGCGCCGTAAAGAAAACAGTCCGGTGGACTGTTTTTAGGTGCGAAGTCCGCCGCGGCTGCGCCGCAAGGACGCAAGTCACCGGCAGAGCCGGTGACTGTATCCCTTCGGGCGCGCCAAGCAAAGCACCACCTACGGGTGGTGCTTTTGTTTTGCCCGAGGGATTCGAACCCTGTGCAAAAGCAAGGTTGTCGCCGGAACTGAATGATCTGCTAAAGGTAGCGTATGATTGTCGAAAAGGGCCGATTGTTAAAAGACATTACAAAAATTGAAATAGCCACCAAGGGTGACTACGGATCAAATACGCTAAATGCGAAGTCCGTATCCCAAGGTGGCTTTTCCAGCACCAATGTATCACAAAATACAAGCGGTGTCAATCCCCAGTCTATGCAAACCGAGGGAGAAAATACACAGCATGCGGTGGTAGATCCTGCCGGGAGGCGCCGGGGTGCTGCCGTTAAGAACAACGCACCCACGTCACCGGACGATCGAATGGATGTGTGGCACAAGCTCCAAAACGAAATCATTTTAGGTGGGGCGCTGTATACGGTTACCTTTAACAACGACGTAAAAGAAAACGGACGCACGGTCAACCATACGGCCATAGAAGGCCTCCGGCTTGCTTACCGTGCATCCGATGGCAAGAGAGTATCACAAAAAAGATCTCTTGTCAATACCCAGTCTATGCAAACCGAGGGAGAAAATACACAGCATGCGGTGGTAGATCCTGCCGGGAGGCGCCAGGGTGCTGCCGTTAAGAACAACGCACCCACGTCACCGGACGATCGAATGGGTGTGTGGCACAAGCTCCAAAACGAAATCATTTTAGGTAGGGCGCTGTATACGGTTGCCTTTAACATCGACGTAAAAGAAAACGGACGCACGGTCAGCCATACGGCCATAGAAGGCCTCCGGCGTGCTTACCGTGCATCCGATGGCAAGAGAATATCACAAAATAGATCTCTTGTCAATACCTAGTCTATGCAAACCGAGGGAGAAAATACACAGCATGCGGTGGCTATGATGTTTTTGGTAAAGCCGACGGCGAGAACCGCATCATAATTGTTCGCAGACAGTGCATTTATAAATAAAACAAAAATGGTAGAGGATTCCGCACTCCACCAATGCGTTGAACCTTGGCGAAACGTCTAAAAACGAAAGCGCAGTATCCTCTACCGACACCAATGTATCACAAAACACAAGTGGCGTCAATACCCGTTCTATGCAAGCGGTGCAAGGCGGCTACGACGTCTTTGGCAAGCTGATGACGTGTTCCGCAAGGATATCGCTGAGGATATCTATTTTCCCAAAGATCCGGAACTGGCGGAAGGCTTCAAGCGGTATATGGCCAACAAAACAAAGGACTTGCAAAATGGCCAAAGAAAGAATATACTTTTATATGTAGGGATGAACGCTTATTTCGTTGAGGCGGATGGATATTTGACCGGCAACATCACCAAGGTGATGCCTGTTTTGGGGAATGAGCGACCGCTTCCGATGCTGAAGGAGGAATTTGAAAGTGTCACAGAAGGAAGAATTGACGGAAGTCGGGAAAATGTTGATGAAATGGCTGGTGACTTGGGGGTTCGAGTTCGACGAAGTGGTGTGCGTGTACACGGCGCTGGAGACGGATCAGGAGAAGGTGGACTTGATGTACTATATGGCAGATCACCGGGAGTCGACCAAGTCGGACGTGATTGGGGAGATTATACGGATGAAGCGGGCGGTGGACAAGACCTGGAAATAATCGACGATTATATCCAGTTGCCAGACGGAACGATCACCAACGCCCCCATGGTGGAGGAACAATTATATTCACAACAGAACGATGATGAGGATAGCTCGTCTCAGCCAGCGGCTGAGCCGGGCTTTTGTGATGCCCAAAAATGCGGTGGTGGATCCTGCCTGGATGCGTGGCAGCACCTCCGTTGATCGCTTTGGCAATCCCGTCGAATCCGCCCCTTTGCAGTCAAATGCAGCCGAGGGAAGCGTTGTAGACCTTTCGGAGAATAACGAGTTGTCACAGCGCGTGGATGGGGTGTTTGGAGCCGAAAAGTATAAAAGGGTCCGTGATTATATTTTAGGTTCCTTGGGCGATCAACCGTTTAGATTAAGCGACGGAACTGTGGCAGTGGTGGATCGAAGTGATGCGTTACATATTGCGAATAAGTCTGGAACGGAAAAACAGCGCAAATATCACAAATAAAACGAATCGTTAAGATGGCGACATTGTATGCGGTTGATCAGAATGCCAGCCATAACAAATTTGATAGCTTTCGTTACTATTTTGCGGATGTTCGCTACAGAGGCGAAGAGTACCCACTATTCTTGAATGTTGGGCACGGGAAGGCTGATGGGCAATATCATCTTTATGATATTACCAAAAAAATAAGAGACACCGCCGACCGAATTAACGGTCTGGAGCGCCCCAAACCAAACGAGGGCTACGCTCTAGAAAACGATGTCTCTAATGTTAGTATACCCAATGTTGACCAAATTGTCAAGGCAAAAGCTCCCAATGCCGATGGGGGGAACCATCTACGGTTTCATTCGCAGTATATCACAAAAGCGGGGGAACGTCAACGGAAGTGGTGATGGAAGTGCTGTTACAAAAAACGAAACCGACGGAGGTTTTCAGACCCAAGGGCAACTCGTTGTGCCAATGAGTGAAACGACCGACGGTTCCGCTGATATTATAGCGCAAAACAAAGGAGCTGTCAACACAGAGCGAGATGGACAAAATGTTGACAGATACACCGCAAAACAGTATAATGACTTCGGTTGGGTGGCGGTAAATAACGTCTTGACCGGCAAGGAGCTCAAAAAGTTATATAGCCAATTTGCCAAGGTGAAAGTCAATAAAGAGTACAGCTTTAAGAACAAATTGGGTGAGTATTTAATTCCTGTTGGTGATAAGTATGGTAGCATTGACAAAATCGTCTACATCAAGGGGACTAAAAAACACCCGATTATCCGTCAAGTGGTCGTATTAAATAAAACACATCTCGAAAATGCCGAAAAGCACATTATGGAGGTTGTGAAGTATGAGGCAACAGGACTCTACTACGATGCGTTTGAAATTCATATGGCTTATGCAGGAGAAGGAATATTCAGTTTACACAAGGCTCTCTCTTTCCCTTCATATAGCGAACTTAAAAACGAGAGAGCAAGGGGACGAGATGGTCAAGGAACTCATGACAATGGTAGAGAAGGGGACGCCGGAGGCCGAGTTTCGGAAATTCGCTCAGGAGAAGTACGGAGTGACAATGGTAGGGTAAGCTCTCCTGATATCGTTGCCAACGATCCCATGGTGGAGGAACAATTTTATTCACAACAGAACGATGATGAGGATAGCTCGTCTCAGCCAGCGGCTGAGCCGGGCTTTTCTGATGCCCAAAATGCGGTGGTGGATCCTGCCTGGATGCGTGGCAACACCTCTGCTGATCGCTTTGGCAAAAACTCTTCCACGATTGATAAATAGAGGGAAGGCGCCAGCAATTGGCGCCTTCCCTCTGCTCTTTTGCGTATGATTTTCGTCAATCGGCCTTTGCTCTGTCCTTAAATAACAGGGTAATGCACCACAGTCCGGCGAGAGCGACCACGGTATACACAATGCGAGCCAGCAAGGTGCCGGCGCCGCCAAAGATCCAGGCGACGATGTCGAATTGGAACAGGCCGATGCTGCCCCAGTTCAAGGCACCGATGATGGTGATAATGAGAGCCAGTTTGTTCATGAACGAGTAACTCCTTTCTCTTTGATGACTTGTGCTCACATTCAGTATGTATCAATTACAGAAAAATATTCGAAAAAAAGCGAAAACATCTTTTCATATACGAAAATGTGTGTTAAAATGTTAAAAAAGAAAAAGGAGATAACGCTATGAGAGCAGTTATTACGGTTGTTGGTAAAGATGCCGTTGGTATTTTAACTAAAGTATCCGGCGTGTGCAGTGATCATCACATCAATGTGGTGGAGGTCACCCAGTCCATTCTGCAGGATATGTTTGCGATGATCATGTTGGTGGAGATCGACGGATGCGATATCCCATTTACAGCCTTGGTGGACGAGCTGGACGCTTTGGGCAAAGAAAATCATCTCGTTATACATTGCATGCACGAGGATATTTTTAACGCTATGCATACGATTTGAGGTATCTCCTATGATTAATACAAAAGATATATTGGAAACGATCACCATGATCCAGGACGAAAACCTGGACGTGCGTACCATCACCATGGGTATTTCTCTGCTGGATTGCTGTGACAGTTCGGTGGACGCTATGTGCCGTAAGGTGTACGACAAGGTTACTCGCTCTGCCAAGGATCTTGTCAGTACGGGCGAGGCAATTGAGAAGGAATTCGGCATTCCCATTGTCAACAAGCGCATTTCCATCACCCCGGCTGCCATTGTGATGGCGGCGTGCGAGAATAAAGACGCTGTAAAACTGGCCCTGACCCTGGAAAAGGCCGCGACTGCCTGCGGCGTTAACTTTCTGGGCGGCTTTTCCGCCTTGGTACATAAAGGGTTTTCGGCTGGCGATCGTGAGCTGATCGAGGCGATTCCCGAAGCGTTGGCGGTGACCGACCATGTTTGCGCATCGGTCAATGTGGGCTCCACCAAGTCCGGTATTAACATGGATGCGGTAGCTATGATGGGGCATATTGTACGGGCGGCCGCTGAGCGTACTGCCGACCGCGGCTGTATTGGCCCGGCGAAGCTGGTCGTGCTTTGCAATGCCCCGGAGGACAACCCCTTTATGGCAGGCGCTTTTCACGGCGTGGGCGAACCCGATCGCGTAATCAACGTAGGTGTTTCCGGCCCCGGTGTGGTGCGTGCCGCACTGGCTAAGGCTGGTCCGGACAAGAATCTGACGGAGATCGCTGATATTATTAAGAAAACCGCCTTTAAGATCACACGTATGGGTCAGCTGGTAGCACAAGAAGCCTCCCGTAGGCTGGATGCGCCTTTTGGCATTGTGGATCTGTCGCTGGCTCCGACGCCGGCGGTAGGTGACTCGGTGGCCCATATTCTTGAAGAGATTGGCTTGGAGCAGTGCGGCTGTCACGGCACCACAGCTACGCTGGCGATGCTCAACGATGCCGTCAAGAAGGGCGGTGTCATGGCGTCTTCTCATGTTGGAGGGCTTTCCGGTGCGTTTATTCCGGTGACCGAAGATGCCGGTATGATCGATGCGGCTCGCAGCGGTTGTCTGAGTATTGAAAAGCTGGAGGCCATGACCTCCGTTTGTTCGGTGGGTCTGGATATGATCAACATACCCGGCGACACGCCGGCGGAGGTGATCTCTGCCATTATTGCGGATGAGGCGGCGATCGGCATGGTCAACTCCAAGACGACAGCAGTACGTGTGATCCCTGCCATCGGCAAACAAGTGGGGGAGGAGCTTAACTTTGGCGGTTTGTTGGGCGAAGGTCCGGTCATGCCGCTGAACACGGCCTCTCCGGCGGTGTTTATCAACCGCGGCGGCCGTATTCCGGCGCCGATGCAGAGCCTTAAGAACTAATGAAAGTCAACGAGAGGTGAACGGTATGCATAACGATATTAAACGTGTTTTGCTTTCCGAAGAGGAGTTGGAATCCATTATTACCCGTCTTGCGGGTGAGTTGGATCGGGACTATGCCGGTAGAGACGGTCGCCTTGTGTTGCTTTGCATTCTGAAGGGGTCGGTGGTGTTTATGGGCGAATTAATGAAGAAGATCACTGTGCCGGTTGAGATTGATTTTATGAAGGTGTCTTCTTATGGCGCCGGGACTACTACCACCGGTAATATTCACATCGCCCTCGATATCAACCGTAAGGATATTGAATGCTGTGATATTGTGATCGTTGAAGATATCATCGATAGCGGCCGCACCCTGTCCCATCTGTCCAAATACTTGACACTTAAGGGCGCACGCAGCGTTAAAACATGTACCTTATTGGATAAACCTAGCCGACGTGAGGTGGACTTTGAAGCCGATTACGTAGGCTGTAATATCCCGGATGAGTTTGTTGTCGGTTACGGTTTGGATTACGACGAGCGCTACCGAGCGCTTCCTTATGTGGGGATTCTCAAGCCGGAAGTGTATATGTGAAATAAAATAACGGACTGTGCCATTGAGCACAGTCCGTTATTTTAGCGTTTGCTGTTTGTGTTGAGACGATCTGCAGCCGGAGAAACTTGATATCTTTTCTTGTAGGCACGGAAAAAGGCCGAATAGTCACGAAAACCGCAGTTAATAGCCGCCTGTGTAACGGGAATGCCGGACAATATTTGGCGCCGTGCCTCGATGAGTCTCTTGATAAGGATATAGTCCCAAGTGGTAGAGCCGGTGGCTGATCGGAATAGGCGCCCCAGCTGCGCTTTGCTGATGAAGAAATGGCTACATATATCATCCAACGAAAGCTCATCATAAAGGCGCTCATTGATGTAGGTGATGATGCTTTGTATTTGAGAGGGAGACTCCCTTTCCAGCGAGGAAGAGCTTTGTCGAAGTTTAAAACTGCGGCAAAGCTCGTTGATCATGACCGGAAGAATAGGAGAAATGATCTGCTTCGCATTATCCTGACAGGTGTTACGTTCGATGTATTGGAACAGCTGCTGCATAAACCCGTTGTCGTACTCTTCAAAGGTGAATCGGTTCCATACACCCAGTGGCCGATGGGTAAAAGGCGCCATCAATTCAGCGCGTTGCTCCAGAAGTGAGGACAGCTCCTCCTCGCGGAACTGGATGACGATACGCTCGTAAGGGGTATCCGGAAGCAGCTCCGGGGAATGAACTTCGCCCGGGCGCATCAGCAGTATCGTGCCCGGCTGTAGGGGATAGGCGGAGCTTTCTACCAGATACCGCCCATGTCCGGATATGAAATAATAGAATTCGCAGAAATCGTGGGCGTGAAATCGCTGGGATATGTGATGATAGGACTTTGAATGAGAATAATACAACCCCTCATATTCAAATTCGTATAGCGCAGGCATTGCTTACCCCTCCATCTTGGTGGATTTGCACATATATCATAGCATAACATGATCATATTTGCAATATGTTTTTCTCCTTTCGTCACCATAAGCAATGTATTTATTAGGATAAAAATGTATAATTAAATTAACGCTGAAAGAGGGCGATTGCGGTTGCTCTTGTCAGCAACTGTCAAGGAGGAATTGTGATGAAACTGACATTCCGTTGGTATGGTGACAACGACCCGGTTACGCTGGATCATATTCGGCAGATCCCGACAATGACGGGCATTGTTTCCGCTGTTTATGACGTGCCGGCAGGCGGCGTCTGGAGTGAGGAGAGCATCTTGGCTCTCAAGAAAAAGGCGGAAGATAAAGGCCTGGAATTTGAGGTAGTTGAAAGCGTCCCCGTTCCGGAGGACATCAAACTGGGCACCGAAAAGGCCCCCGAGCTAATTGCTAATTATTGTGAAAATGTCCGCCGCCTCGGTAAAGCAGGCGTCAAGTGTATTTGTTACAATTTTATGCCGGTATTTGACTGGCTTCGTAGCGAGCTGGAGCATCAGCAGGCCGATGGTGCCAACGCTCTGGCATATGATGAGCAGACGGTTCTGCAGATGAATCCTCTGACCTGTGAGCTGTCTCTTCCCGGCTGGGATGAAAGCTATTCCAAGGATGAGCTTAAGGCGCTCCTGGAGAAGTACCACGCGATGGGCGAAGAGCAGTTGTGGGAGAATCTCAAGACCTTCCTGCAGGCGGTCATTCCCGTGGCGGAAGAGGTGGGCGTTAAGATGGCCATTCACCCGGATGATCCTCCGTGGGGTATGTTCGGTCTGCCGCGCATCATTACCACCGAGGCCAACCTGGAACGGTTCCTCAAGTTGGTGGATAGTCCTGCTAACGGCCTGACCTTCTGCACCGGTTCTCTGGGTGCCGATGTCAATAACGATCTGCCCGGTATGATCCGCAAGTTTGGCAAGCGCATTCACTTTGCCCATCTGCGCAACATCAAGCACACCGGTTACCGGCAGTTTGAGGAGGTGGGCCATCCCACCACCTGCGGTTCTCTGGATATGCTGGAGATCGTTAAAGCGTTGGTGGAGAGTGGCTTTGATGGCTACGTGCGTCCCGATCACGGACGTATGATTTGGGGCGAAAAAGGTCGCTATGGGTATGGCCTGTTTGACCGTGCTCTGGGTGCGGCCTATATCACCGGTCTGTTTGAAGCTGTGGAGAGGAGTAAGTAAAATGCGTTTTGGTGTTTGTATTGCTACTAACATTAGCAAAATTCCCGTTGTCAAGGCGGCTGGCTACGATTATGTTGAAATGAGCCTTGTCGGCGTTGCCGGCTGGTCGGACGAGAAGGTCGCGGAAGTACGTGCGATTCTCGACAAGGAAGGCATCGAGATGGAGGCTACCAATGGCTTCTTTGGGTTTGAGGAAGGGTATCTGACCGACGACCGCCTGGATCTTAAGGTAGTGGAGGAGTATACACGCCGTGCGATGAAGAATGCTTCTCAGTTGGGTCTCAAGGTGGCCGTTCTTGGCAGCGGCACCGCCCGTCAGATCTTGGACGAGAGCAAACGCGATCAGGCGGAGGAGCAGTTTGTGCAGGTGCTTCGTCTGTGCGGCGATATCTGCGCCGAGTACGGTGTCAAGATTGCCATTGAACCTTTGCGCACCGAGGAGACCAACTTCATCAACACGGTGGCAGATGGTCTGGAGATGTGCAAGAAGGCCAATCACCCCAACGTGTTTGTGCTGGCGGATTTCTACCATGTGTTCATGAACGGCGAAAGCCTGGATACGGTGCGTACCTGCGGCGATATGCTGCAGCACACCCACATTGCTCGCAGTAACCCGGATCGTCTGATGCCGGTCAACCCGGAGGATATGGCCGCCTGTAAGGAATGGGCAGCTGCGCTTAAGGAGAACGGGTACGATCTGCGCATGAGCTTGGAGGGCGGCTTCGGAGAAGACTGGGATGCTACCGTTATCAAGATGCGCGATGTTCTCAAGGTGTTTGAATAAGAAAGGGAGAGTGTAACGATGAGTAAAGTAGTCGTAATCACCGGTGCGGGCGGCGTGCTGTGCTCCTCCTTTGCCGCAGCTATGGCAAAGGAAGGTCATAAGGTTGCCCTGCTGGATCTTAACGAGGAGGCGGCCAAGAAGGCGGCTGAGGCTATTGTGGCCGACGGCGGTGTTGCCAAGGGTTACAAAGCGAATGTTCTGGATAAGGATAATCTGGAGGAGGTGCACGCCCAGATTATAGAGGACTTCGGCAAGTGCCAGATCCTCATCAACGGTGCCGGTGGTAACAGCCCCAAGTGCACTACCGCCCACGAGACCTTCCAGGATGGCGATGAGTCTGCAACCGATATTGCTACCTTCTTCAATCTGGACAAAGCCGGTTTTAACTTCGTGTTTGATCTCAACATGATGGGTACCCTGCTTCCCACACAGGTGTTTGCCCGGGATATGCTGGGCGTGGAAGGCTGCTGTATCCTCAACATCTCTTCCATGAACGCTTTCCGCCCGTTGACCAAGATCCCTGCTTACAGCTCTGCCAAGGCCGCTGTTTCTAACTTCACTCAGTGGCTGGCGGTACATTTTGCCGAGCAGGGCATCCGTGTCAATGCGATGGCTCCCGGTTTCTTTGTTACCAACCAGAACCGTGCCCTGCTGTTTGATGACAACGGCAATCCCACCCCCCGTACCGAGAAGATCCTTCGTGCGACTCCTATGGGCCGTTTTGGCGATCCCGAGGAGCTGTTGGGTACGCTTTTGTGGCTTACCGATGAGAAGGCGTCCGGATTTGTGACCGGTATCGTGGTACCGGTAGACGGTGGCTTCTCTGCGTATAGCGGCGTGTAATGGTTTTTAAGGAGGTTATACTATGAACAAGGTGATTATTGGCGCGTTTGCCGATGAGGCAGGCGGCCGCTTGGATGACCAGATTGCGGCCATGCTGGACAACGGTGTCAAGCATCTGGAAGCCCGTATGGTGGATGGCAAAAACTTTGTGGATTGCACCGCCGAAGAGGCTCGTGCTATCAAGGCAAAACTGGATGCCAACGATCTGCGCATCTGGAGCATTGGTTCTCCTCTGGGTAAGATCAACATTACTGATCCTATGGAACCCCATCTTGACAAGCTCAAGCATACGCTGGAGCTGGCGGCCATCATGGGCTCTGAGCGTATCCGCATGTTCAGCTTCTTCATCCCGGAAGGGGAAGACCCGGCTGTGTACCGTGATGAGGTCATGGAGCGTCTTTCCCGTATGGTGGAAGTGGCTGCCGGCAGCGGCGTCAAGCTGTGCCATGAGAACGAGAAGGGCATCTATGGCGACGTGGCTGTGCGTTGTAAGGATATTCTGGATTCTGTTCCCGGTCTGGGCGGCATTTTCGACCCGGCCAACTTCATCCAGTGCGGCCAGAACACGCTGGAGGCGTGGGATCTGCTGAAGGACCGCATCGACTATTTCCACGTAAAAGATTGCCTGGAGGACGGCAAGGTAGTACCCTGCGGCAAGGGCATCGGTCACGTTCCCGAGATCCTGAGCAAGTTCATTGCTGCCGGCGGTCAGCAGCTGACGGTGGAACCCCATCTGACGGTGTTTGATGGCTTTGCCGCTTTGGAGAAGGATGGCGCCAAGACCAAGATGGATGCGTTTGCTTATCCTTCCAAGCGAGCCGCTTTTGATGCTGCCGTTGCAGCGCTTAAGGAGTCCCTGGTATGAGTAGTACGCTGCGTATAGCGGTGGTTGGTCTGGGCAACATGGGCAGCGCCCATGCTGAATCCTTGATAGCCGGAAACGTGCCTGAGGCACGGTTGACCGCCGTGTGCGATACCGCTGAGGCCCGTCGTGTGTGGGCGACAGAACACCTGCCCGATGTGGCGGTGTTTGATGACTTTGGTGTTATGCTGGATGCGGATGTTGCGGATGCTGTGATCATCGCTACGCCTCATTATCTGCACCCGCCAATGGCGGTGTTGGCGTTCCAGAAAGGCCTGCACGTCCTATCCGAGAAGCCCGGCGGTGTGCAGGTGAGTGAAGTGCGTAAGATGTGCCAGGCGGCCGATGCTTCCGGCAAGGTGTTTGGCGTCATGTTTAACCAGCGCACCCATCCGTTGTTTCAGAGGGCACGACAGATAGTGCAAAACGGTGAGCTGGGCGAGCTCAAACGTCTCCAATGGACGGTGACCAACTGGTATCGCACCCAGAAGTATTATGACTCCGGTTCTTGGCGTGCCTCCTGGGCAGGGGAGGGCGGTGGCGTGTTGATCAACCAAGCCCCCCACCAGCTGGATCTGTGGCAATGGATCTTTGGCATGCCCAGCGCTATCTGGGCTAATTGCACTTGTGCCCATTATCACCACATTGAAGTGGAAGATGATGCAACCATTTTTGCCCGTTACGAAAACGGCGCTACGGCTACCTTCATCACCACTACCGGCGAATCTCCCGGCACCAATCGCTTGGAGATCGTTGGCGATCTCGGCAAGCTGGTTTTGGAGGAAAACAAGCTCCGTTGGTGGCGTTTGGAATGCCATGAGCGAGAAGCCTGCTTCGATCCGTCTGGCAAGGAACCTACCTTTACATATCAGGAGATTCTGCCGGATCATAAGGAAGAGGCGCACAATGGCATATTGCGCAACTTTGTCAGCGCCGTGCTTCATGGAACGCCCTTGCTGGCGCCCGGTCATGACGCATTGCAAGAGCTGACCATCTCTAATGCCGCCTATCTGTCTGCATGGACGGGGGAGATCATCTCCCTTCCGATGGACGAGGAACGCTTCAACGCCTTGCTGGCAGAGCGTGTAGCGCATTCTTCCTATCATCCCACCAACGCCGTCAGCGAGGCGGACGGCACCTATAAGGCTCGCTGGAACGTGAGCTGGTAACCGTATCACTTATACCCGTAGGGGTAATCATATTGCGAAAGGAACAGTGACAATCATGGAAAAAGTACGTTTAGGTATCATTGGCTTCGGTAACATGGGTAGCGGCCATGCACGCAGCATCCTCAAGGGCGAAAGCCCCGAGTTGGAGATCACCGCCGTGGCGGATATCAACCCCGATAAGATCGCCTGGGCAAAAACCATGCTGCCGGAGACGGTGACCTATTTTGACGATGCTATCAAGCTGATGGATAGCGGCCTGGTGGATGCCCTCATCATTGCGACTCCCCACTACTTCCATCCGCCTCTCTCCATTGAGGGCTTCAAGCGTGGTTTGCACGTGATGTGCGAAAAGCCTGCCGGCGTGTACGCCAAGCAGGTGCGCGAGATGAATGCGGAGGCCGAGAAGGCCAACGTTACCTTCGGTATGATGTTCAACCAGCGGACCAACTGCGTGTACCGCAAGATGAAGGAGATCATCGACAGCGGCGAGATGGGTGCTATCCGTCGTGTTAACTGGATTATCACCAACTGGTACCGTCCCCAGGCTTACTATGATTCCGGTGCCTGGCGTGCGACCTGGTCCGGCGAGGGCGGCGGCGTACTGCTCAACCAGTGCCCCCATCAGCTTGACCTGATGCAGTGGATCTGCGGTATGCCCGTTAAGGTGGATGCTCACGTGCATCTGGGCAAGTGGCATGATATCGAAGTGGAAGATGATGTGACCGCTTACATGGAGTACGCCAACGGCGCTACCGGCCTGTTTATCACTTCTACCGGCGATGCTCCTGGCAGCAACCGCTTTGAGATCACCTTGGATAAGGGCAAGCTGGTTGTAGAGGGCGATAAGCTCTACAAGTGGGAGCTGGATGTTCCCGAACCGGAATTCACCAAGACCTGCACCTACGCCTTCGGCGAACCGAAGATCACCTACAGTGAGGTGGAGACCGATGGCCTTAATGAGCAGCATAAGGGCGTACGTAATGCCTTTGCCGCTAACATCCTGCGCGGCGAGCCCTTGGTGGCCAGCGGCGTGGAGGGTATCAATGGCGTTATCTTGTCTAACGCCATGCATCTTTCCTCCTTCCTCGGCAAGCCGGTTGAACTGCCCATCGATGATGAGCTGTACTATGAAGAGCTGATGAAGCGTGTGGCTACCTCCCGTCGCAAGGTCGACGTGGTGGATAAGGTCAGCGACACCTCCAACAGTTACAAGGGTGTATAATCGTTCTACCTGAAACTCCTAACGGCGGAAAAGCGAACGCTTTTCCGCCGTTTCATATTTCCCTTGAAATTCCCGGTAAACTATTATATAATATAACTATATGCGATGGCATACATATTCTCTGTTGTCCCTTGCCACAATAAGGGCGAGGTGACAGGTATGAATAACGATGACAAGAAGAAACAGTCGGAATCGGAAGAGAACGAAACTACCCGTATGCAGGAACGTCTTCGCATGGTGGAGGATACCGGCTCGGTGACCACCGATGACGGTCATCACCGCATCCATTGCATGACCATCGTTGGGCAGATCGAGGGCCATTACACCCTGCCGTCAGAGAGCAAGACCACTAAGTACGAGCACGTGATCCCACAGCTGGTGGCGGTGGATGAAAGCCGGGACATTCAAGGCCTTTTGATTCTCCTCAATACGGTAGGCGGAGATGTTGAAGCTGGTTTGGCCTTGGCGGAACTGATAGCCGGCATGAAGAAGCCCACCGTTTCGTTGGTGCTGGGTGGTGGTCATTCCATCGGTGTTCCGTTGGCGGTAGCGGCTCGCCGGTCGTTCATTGTTCCTTCCGCTACTATGACCATCCATCCGGTGCGCATTAACGGCCTTGTGCTGGGTGTGCCTCAAGCGTTTACTCATTTTCAGCGCATGCAGGAGCGTATTGTTCATTTTGTCAGTGCGCATTCCAACATGCCGGCGGATCGCTTTGTGGATCTGTGTATGAATACGGGGGAGCTGGCCACCGACATTGGTACGGTGCTGGATGGCGAAGAAGCGGTACAGGAAGGCTTAATTGATTCGTTGGGCAGTCTCCGCGAGGCGATGTCCAGCCTTTATGATATGATTGACGCCAATTAGGGTGACAAGTTGTCTCCCTTTACATATTAAGATAGTGAGGAGATACATATGGCAACGAAGAAAGGCACCGGAAAAGGCGCCGGAAAATGCACGCGTCGCCCCACCGCCAAGCAGATGGAGGCACGCCGTCACGCCAGCCGCCAGGTCAAGGCGATTCTGCTGCTGGCCATTTCCGTGTTTCTGTTTTGCGTAGCAGTGATTAAGGGCCAAAATGTTTGGACGTGGCTGCATGATACTTTGCTGGGCATTTTCAGCTTCAGCGCTTATATTTTCCCCCTCTTTCTGGGGACGTTTGCTATTCTGCTGGCACTTGACAAGGACAAGTCCCGGTTGTCTCTGCGTGTGTGGGAGTGCTCGATCTTTATCGTGATGCTCAACAGCACGGCCTTTGCTTTCACCGGAAGTGATTCCCTTGGCTACTTTGATACCATTTCTCTTTGCTTCACAGCCGGTCAGTCCTGCGACGGCGGCGGCGCACTGGGCACCTTGCTGGGCTATCCTGTCCTGAGTATGTTTGGCGCCACGGGAGCTAAAGTGTTTCTCATCATTCTGATGGTAGTGTTCTTGATGCTGGCGACGGGTACCACTATTCTCTCCGTCCTGCGCGTCATGCGTCGACCGGCGGAAAAAACTAAAGAGGTCATCGAGCACGCCATTACGCAGACAGCGGAGCGACAAGAAGCAAGACGCAAGAAGATTGACATTGACATGGGAGACGGGTACGCTCGTAACCGTCGTAAGGGGAAAGAAGAACAGGATACCGAAGAAGGACCTGCGGATGAACCGGCACCGGAGGAGACAGCGGAGCCGGTCAACGAGAAGCTGGAGGCGTTGGAGCGCTCGGCTGGTGAATTAAGCAAGAGCGAAGAGACTGTTTCCGCTGAGGATGTCAAGGCGGCCGAGGAGGAGTTTGCCGAGGAAATGGCGGCGGAAAGCGACCGTCAGGAGGAAGCGAAGGCCATCTACCGTCTGCCCCCCTTGACCTTGCTGGAAGAGCCGAAGCCCGGCCAGACCTCTTTTGGCTCTGAGGCGGAGCGTCGTGCGAATGGCGAATTGTTGGTTAATACGCTCAAGGACTTTGGGATCAGCACCCGTCTTGTCGATATTACCAGCGGTCCTGCAGTGACTCGCTATGAGCTGGAACCTAGTGCCGGTGTCAAGATCAGCCGCATCACCGGCTTGGCAGACGATATTGCTCTGCGCCTGGCTACGACCGGCGTTCGTATTGAAGCCCCCATCCCCAATAAGGCGGCTGTGGGTATCGAAGTGCCTAATAAAGCACGACGCACCGTCTGCCTGCGTGGGCTGCTGGATTCGGCACAGTTCCGTGGGTCCAAGGGAAAGCTGACGGTGGCGCTGGGTCAGGATATTGAGGGCAACACCGTCCTGACCGATCTGGCTAAGATGCCGCACCTGCTCATCGCCGGTACGACTGGTTCCGGTAAATCCGTCTGCACCAATTCGATGATCCAGTCGGTGCTGTTCCGTGCCACGCCGGATGAGGTTAAGATGATCCTCATTGATCCCAAGAAGGTGGAGTTTGGCGTTTATAACGGTGTGCCGCACCTGCTGGTTCCGGTGGTCACCGATCCGCATAAGGCGGCCGGTGCACTGAGCTGGGCGGTCAATGAGATGCTCAAGCGCTACCAGATGTTTGCCGAAGCCAACGTACGTGATATCGGCGGCTACAACGAGCTGGCACAAAAGGACGATAGCCGTCAACCGTTGCCGTTGGTACTGATCGTCATTGATGAGTTGGCTGACCTGATGATGGCAGCTGCCAATGCGGTGGAAGATTCCATCTGCCGTCTGGCGCAGATGGCCCGTGCTGCCGGTATGCATATGGTCATCGCTACCCAGCGCCCCTCCGTTGACGTTATTACCGGCCTTATTAAAGCGAACATACCCAGCCGACTGGCATTGACTGTCGCCAGCGCTGTGGATAGCCGTACTATTCTGGATGCCGGCGGCGCAGAGCGTTTGCTGGGATATGGTGATATGCTGTTTATGCCGGTTGGTCAGTCCAAGCCCCGCCGTCTGCAAGGCTGTTTTGTGACCAACCAAGAGATTGAGCGTGTCATTGATTTCCTCAAGAACGCAGACCAGCCCACAGAATATGATCAGGATGTAATCGACGAGATCGAGAAGCAGGCGGCTGCTGCTGGGCGTAACAGCCGGGATAATGACGATAATGGTGATTCCGATGAAGCCGATGAGGCGCTGCCCCAGGCCATTGAGATCGCTGTGGAAGCCGGTCAAATATCCACCTCCATGCTGCAGCGTAAGATGCGCTTTGGCTATGCCCGTGCCGGCCGTATTATTGACCAGATGGAACAGCGCGGCATCGTTGGCCCCAGTGAGGGCAGTAAACCGCGCAAGGTGCTGATCACCAGACAGCAGTGGATCGAGCGCAATATGAACAGCGCCGACGAAGAGCAATAAGGAGTTTTATAATGGCAAAGAGGAGAAGCCCGTTATCCGGTCTCTTGTGGGTCGTGGCGGTTGTGGCAGCACTGTTAGTGATTGCCGAAGTACTTACCCTGACCGGTGTGTTCAGCTGGAGAAGTTTATTTAGCAGCGCAGAGATCACCAGTTCTGCCGCCCCACTGGAGGGCACTCTTGAGGTGCACTATATCGACGTAGGAAATGCGGATTGCATCCTTCTCATCCAAGGCGAGAAGACCATGCTCATCGATGCAGGTGAACGTGGTGATGCGGATGAGATACTGGACTATCTGCGTCAAGAAGGTGTGCAGCGACTGGATTTGGTCATTGCCACACACGCCCATGCCGATCATATTGGCAGTATGGATCGGATCATCAAGGAGATGCCTGTTGGCCAATTTCTGATGGCCTTTATGCCGGAAGGGGAGGAGCCGACCTCGGCGGTTTACACCCGCATGCTGGAGGCGTTGGCTGACAAAAAGATCGAGGTTACCGAGGTGCTACCGGGTGACGTGTACTCCTTTGGCGCCGCCAAGGTGCATATACTTGGCCCGGTGAATGAGAGTAACGACTGTAACGCTATGTCGGTGGTGGCACGGGTCGATTACGGCAAGCATCGGTTTCTGTTCACCGGTGATGCGGAGGAAGCGGCTGAGATGGATATACTCCAGACCGGAGCTGATCTGAAAGCAGACGTGCTCAAGGTGGGGCATCATGGTAGCCGCACGGGGACTTGTGCGCCATTTCTGGAGGCGGTAAAGCCGGAGTATGCTGTTATTACGTGCGGAGAGGGTAACTCCTACGGTCATCCGCATAAGCCGATCCTAAGTGCTTTGGAGAAGGCAAAGGTGAAGTTACTGCGAAGCGACCTTAACGGTAATATCACCTTCGTGAGCGACGGTGTCGCATTGCTCTATAGCTGCGAAAGGAGCGTCGACTGATGCTGTACAGTGTTGATCGATTTGAGGAAGAGATAGCGGTGCTGGTGGATGAATCGGGTACCAGTCATGAGGTGCCCCGTACGGCCTTGCCGGTCTCCTGCCGACCGGGAGTTATGGTGCGTGAACAGAATGGCTGCTTCACCATTGATGAATCGGCCACGGAAGAACGACGTGCTTACGTGGCCCACTTGCAAAACACGGTCTGTAAGCGCCGCAGGCGATGATGATGAGAAGTGCCGATACATCCTATCGGCGCTTCTTTTATTATATTTAATTATTAACACGCAAAACCTTGACACTTGCGCATTTGGATGGTAAAATGTAGGGTAACAAAATAGGTTTATTATGTGCCTTAATAGGGAAGGAGAATCAGCGATGATCAGAAGCATGACCGGCTTTGGTCGCGGTCAGGATACCGTTAACGGTCTATCATTGGCTGTGGAGATCAAATCCGTGAATCACCGCTATTACGAATATTCCTCGCGGCTTCCGCGAGCGTATGGTTTCCTTGACGATAAGCTCAAGAATTACCTGCAGCAGCGCATTAGCCGCGGCAAGGTGGATGTGTACGTTCAGATCGAGTCGCTGGAAACGGCAGGCAGTGAAGTGGTGCTCAATGCGGCGCTGGCCGAAAGCTACCTGACGGCGCTCAAGGAGCTGTCTGACCGCTATGGCGTGCGTGACGATATCTCGGTGACCAATCTTTCTCGTTATCCCGATGTGCTGACGGTGCGCCAGACTGCTCTGGACGAGGATGCCGTGTGGGAATCGGTACGCACGGTAACCGATATGGCGCTGACTCGCTTTGTGGCTATGCGTGAGCAGGAGGGAGCGCGCCTTCGTGATGACGTGCTGTCTCGCGCCGCGACCATCCTGCAGGCGGTCAAAGCGGTGGAAGAGCGCTCCCCCCAGACGGTCAAGGAGCATATGGATAAGGTGGTCGCCCGCATGAGAGAGTTGCTGGATGGCGCAGCTGTGGATGAGGGACGATTATTGACCGAGGCAGCTATTTATGCCGATAAGGTGGCTGTGGCGGAAGAGACCGTTCGCCTGCGCAGCCACATCGACCAGCTTCATCAGCTGTTGGAAAGCGATGAACCGGTGGGTAAGAAACTGGATTTCTTGGTGCAGGAGATGAATCGAGAGACCAACACCATCGGCTCCAAGTGCAACGATCTGCAGCTGACACGCATCGTAGTGGATATCAAAGCGGAGATCGAAAAGATCCGTGAACAGATCCAGAACATCGAGTAAGGATGAGGTGCATAAGATGAAGCTGATCAACATAGGTTTTGGCAATATGGTGGCCGCTGGCCGCCTGATAGCCATTGTCAGCCCCGAGTCTGCCCCGATCAAGCGTATTATTCAGGACGCTAAGGAACGCGGCACCCTGATTGATGCTACTTATGGCCGCCGTACCCGTGCGGTACTGATTGCGGATAGCGATCATGTCATCCTTTCGGCAGTACAGCCGGAGACAGTAGCCAATCGTATGAGCGAAGACACGCAGGAGGAACCGGATGAAGAATAAAGGTCAGTTAATTGTTTTGTCCGGCCCTTCCGGATGTGGCAAGGGGACGATCATTCACTCCTTGCTGGAGCAACGCCAGGATACCGTCCTGTCCGTTTCCATGACCACCCGTCAGCCTCGCAAGGGAGAGGTGGACGGTGTTCACTACTTTTTCGTTGATCGTGCAACCTTTGAAAAGACGATAGCGGAAGACGGGTTCCTGGAATATGCGGAGTATAACGGTAACTATTACGGTACACCGCTGGCTCCCATTAACCGTTGGCTGGAGGAAGGCAAGAATGTGATCCTGGAGATTGAAGTGCAAGGAGCAGAAAAGGTCATGGCTCGTTGCCCGGAGCATATGTCGATCTTCCTGCTGGTGCCCTCTTTAGTTGAACTGGAGCGACGTCTGCGTAACCGTGGTACCGAAACGGAAGAAGTTGTTCTCAACCGTTTGCGACTTGCTCGAGAGGAGCTGCAGCGCTCCTCACACTATCAGTATGTTGTCCTCAACGATGTTGTAGAAGAGGCTGTCGCCCGGATCAACACCCTCATTGAGGCAGAAAATATGCGTTATTCCCGTATGGAAACAACAGTAATGGAGGTAATGAAATATGTTAGCACCCAATGATATTGAAGAGTTGAAGGGCGAAAACAGCCGCTACGCCGTGGTGATCGGTGTTGCCAAGCGTGCTCGTCGTATTGCCGAGGAGGCAGAGGAGAACAAGGAGATCCTGATTGAAAAGCCGGTAAGCCTGGCTATCAACGATTTCCGCAACGGTGATTGCACCATTGTCGCTGAGAACGATTAATCGGTCATAAATTTCAGGTAGGGGGGTGAGTCTGTGTCCACAACGATACTGGTTAAGGTTGCTGTTGACCAGGCCACCGTATCCTATGACAAGGAATACACCTACCTTTGGCCAGCCGATCTGGGCACTCCCCAGAAAGGGGTCCGGGTGTTGGTTCCCTTCGGCAACGGTAACCGCCGCCGTCAGGGACTGGTGCTGGAGATCCTGCAGGGGATGGTTGGTGCCGGTTATAAGCCGGTGTATGCCCTTATTGATGATACCCCTATTCTTGATGATGAGATGTTGGCGCTGGCTCGCTTTGTTCAGGAACGTACGCTTTGTCCCTTCTTTGATGCGGTACGTGCGATGTTACCTACGGGCCTGTATATGCAGGTCAAGCCGGTGCTGCGCCACGCTGCCGAAGTATCGCCGGAGGTGCTGGAGACGTTGTCTCCCAATCAACGGCAGATTCTGGCGTATGTGTCTAAATGCCCCGGAGGTGTGGAGCTGTCCACCCTCTGTAAGCGCCTTGGCTTGCAGGAGGACGCCCCTTGTCTCCATTATCTTATTGAACAAAAGGTGTTACTGCGCTCTGAGGATGCTGTGCGTCGCATGGGTGACGCTTCTGTCCAGATGGTACGTCGCATGGACGCCCCTTCGGAGGAAGCGGCATCCAAGCTGACCGACAAGCAGCAGGCGGTGCTCAATCTTCTGGACGATGTAGGGGCGGCCTCCGTCAAGGAGGTGTGCTACTTTGCTGGTGTTACACCGGTGGTGGTGCATGCCTTAGCCCGAAAAGGTCTGGCCGAGATATACGAGGCCGAGCGCTTGCGCTCTCCCTATGCGTGTCAGGCGGAGGATAAGCCTATTGTATCTCACTGTCTTAGTCCGGAACAACAGCGAGCCTTTGCCACGCTGCAAGATTTGTATATGGCTGGCAAGGCGGCCGCTGCACTTCTGTACGGTGTCACCGGCAGCGGTAAAACAGCCGTGTATCTTAATCTGATCGATCGAGTGTTGGCGGATGGCCGGCAGGTCATTGTGCTGGTGCCGGAGATTTCATTAACCCCTCAGATGATGTCGATCTTCATCGGCAAGTACGGTCATCGGGTGGCGGTGCTTCACAGCGGTCTTGCTTTGGGCGAGAGAATGGATGAGTGGAAAAGGATCAAAAGGGGAGAAGCCCGCATTGTGGTGGGTACCCGTTCTGCCATCTTTGCCCCCTGCACTGAGCTGGGATTAATCGTGATGGACGAGGAGCAGGAGCATACCTACAAGTCCGAATCCTCTCCCCGTTACCACGCCCGAGATATCGCTCGTTTTCGGTGTGCTCATCATGGCGCTTTGCTTGTTTTGGCATCGGCTACACCTTCTGTTGAGAGCTACTATGCCGCTACCACCGGCCGCTATACGTTGGTAGAACTGACCGAACGTTACGGTGATGCGCTTTTGCCGGAGGTGGAAGTGGCCGATATGCGTGAAGATCCTGCACCGTATCGGATCATCGGCAGTCGCCTGCAACAGGAGATGCAAGCGTGTCTGGATGAGGGGCGGCAGGTTATCCTACTGCTCAACCGTCGTGGCTACCATACGCACATTTCCTGCCGTTCCTGCGGTCAGGTGGTGACCTGCCCGTCCTGTAGCATTTCCATGACCTATCACCGTGCGAATGCACGGATGATGTGTCATTACTGCGGTCATTCACAGCTGCCGCCCCAGACATGTCCACAATGTGGCTCGGATAAGATCCGTTATGCCGGCCTGGGGACCCAGCTGGTGGAGCAGGAGCTGGAAACATTATTCCCTGACATACCAGTGTTGCGTATGGACGCCGACAGTACCCTTTCCCGTCATTCCTATGAGCGTCATTTCGGTGCGTTTGCCGCCGGAGACTACCGCATTATGGTTGGCACCCAGATGGTAGCAAAGGGACTTGACTTTCCTCAGGTTGGTCTGGTAGGCGTACTCAGCGTCGATCAGTCCTTATATGGTGACGATTATCGCAGTTATGAGACCACCTTTTCCTTGCTGACCCAGGTTATTGGCCGTGCAGGCCGCCGTCAGCAGCGAGGCAAAGCGATTATACAGACCTTTACTCCAGACAACCCCATTATCGAGCTGGCATCGATGCAGGATTACGTTGGCTTTTATGGACTGGAGATCGCCTCCCGTCGGATGATGCATTATCCACCGTATGCTGACCTGTTTTTGTTTGGCTTTGTGGGACAGCAGGAAGAGCAGGTACGACGAGCAGGCAACTGGATGCTGAAGCATTTACGCACCTTGGCCACCGGCGAATACGATGACCTACCGCTGATTGCTCTGGATCCCACGCCGGCATCGGTACTGCGGGTTGCCGGTAAGTATCGTTACAAGATGCTTGTCAAAGCAAGAAACACACAGCGGATGCGTGAGATGATTCGACTCATGGTACAGGAGTTTCACAAGGACCCCTCTAATCGTGGTGTCAGCGTATACACAGATATTAATCCTGCCGCTATGCTATAAGCGGCGATTAAGTGAAAGGAGATCATAATGGCAATCAGATCCATTATTACCGATACTGATCCGCTTCTGCACAAGGTTTGCCGTCCGGTGGAGAAGTTTGATGAACGGCTGTGGCAGTTGCTGGACGACATGAGCGATACTCTGGCAAAGGCCAACGGTGTTGGCTTAGCGGCGCCGCAGGTGGGCGTGCTTCGTCGGTTGTTTATCATGAACACCGGCGATGGCGTCAAGGAATATATTAACCCCACGATTCTGGAAGAATCCGGTACACAGGAATGTGTGGAGGGATGCTTGTCCAGCCCCGGTGAATACGGGATTATCCATCGTCCCCAAAAGGTCAAGATCCAGGCGCAGAACCGAAACGGTAAATTCTTTATCCAGTCGCTGGAAGGCCTGGCGGCAGAATGTGTCTGCCATGAGACCGATCATCTGGACGGTGTGTTATTCAAGTCAAAAGTGGTAAGAATGTTGTCACCGGAAGAATTGGCTAATTAACGTCTGTTGTTACGATAAGGAGGTGTGGGTATGGATTTGATTTTTATGGGTACGCCGGATTTTGCCGTACCCAGCCTGGAACGATTGCTGTCAGATGGTCATAACGTACGCCTGGTGGTGACGCAACCGGATAAACCGGTAGGACGCAAGCGTGTGATGACCCCTCCTGCTGTAAAGGCGTGCGCCTTGTCACACAATTTACCCGTGTATCAGCCGGAATCCATGCGCACGGACGAGACTATAGCACACTTGGAGCAGGTGGAGGCGGATGCCATCATCGTGGTGGCATACGGCAAGATCCTGCCGCGCCGGATCCTGGATATGACCTCGCTTGGATGTATCAATGTACACGGGTCGTTGTTACCGCGTTACCGTGGTGCGGCGCCGGTGCAGTGGGCGGTCATTAACGGCGATGCTGAAAGTGGTGTGACCACGATGCGTTTGGATGAAGGCGTGGACACCGGTGATGTACTGCTGATGTCTCGCCGTCCCATTGATGACAACATGACCGGTGGGGAGCTTTTTTCCCTGCTGGCTGAAGATGGCGCACAGCTTCTGAGTGAAACGCTGCGTCGTTTGCAGGAGGGCAGTTTAACGGCCACGCCTCAGCCGACAGAGGGGGCTTGTTACGCCTGTATGCTGGATAAGTCCATGTGTCCCATTGACTGGAATAAGGAAGCGAAGGTTATTCACAACCAGGTACGGGGTATGAACCCGTGGCCGGTGGCGACCTGCTCGGTTCCGGATAAAGGGACTATGAAGATATACAGCACCCACGTAGGGGAGGCGGTGAACGCTGTTCCCGGAACGGTGGTGTGCAGTCAGCCGTTGACCGTAGCCTGCGGCAACGGGACATCGCTGGTGATTGAGGAGCTGCAGGCAGAAGGGGCTCGCCGCATGATGGCATCAGACTATTTGTGCGGACACCCCATTCCGATAGGGACGGTGTTGGCATGACGGCCTCTTTCAACGCTCGTGACGGGGCTGTTACAGCGCTTTTATCTGTCCAGGAGCAGGGGGGATATTCCAACATTGTTCTGGAGGAGCTCCTCAAAGGCCAGACGGTAAATGCCGCCGACCGCGCCTATATGACTCGCTTGGTGTACGGTGTTACCGAGCGACGCTTGACCATTGACTACTGTCTCAATAAGCTGTCCAGCATGCCGGTTATCAAGATGGACGCCACCATTCGGGAGATTCTGCGTATTGGTGTTTATCAGCTGCTCTTTATGGATAAAACCCCCGATTTTGCTTCGGTGCACGAGTCGGTAGAGCTGGCACGTAGGCGTGGGTACGCACGCTTAACGGGGTACGTAAATGCGGTGCTGCGGGCGGTACAGCGAGAAGGGGAATCCCTGCTGTCGGCTCTGCCCTCTAACGATAAGGGGCTGGAGCTGCGCACCTCTTGTCCTCGAGGGTGGATTCGCTACTGGCGTGAAGCGTATGGTGAAGTGATCACCAACGGTATTCTCTCCACCATTAACGAAGCGCCTCCGTCTTACATTCGTGTCAATACGTTTGTTACCACGAAGCAAGACCTTGTTGATGAATTGGAGAAGCATGGATGCACCTGCGTACCGGTGGACGGCCTTCCACACGCTTTGTGCGTGACCGGTCTGTCCCTGTCCTCTCTCTCCGATTTACCTCCCTCCGTACGGCGAGGCTTCTATTTTCAAGATGCTGCATCTCAATGGTGCTGTGCCGCCTTGCAGGCACAGCCGGGTGAACGGATTGCCGATGTGTGCGCTTCTCCCGGTGGTAAGAGCTTTACGGTGGCGCAATACATGAACGGGCAAGGCTCCATTGAAGCTTCGGACATTTACCCTCATAAGTGTGATGTTATCGCCAACCGTTCCAAAGAGCTAGGCATCTCCTGCGTGCAAACTGCCTGCCGTGATGCCAGCCAGACACCGCCGGAGGAGAAGCGGGAACAGTTTGACCGGGTCATCTGTGACGTTCCTTGTTCCGGATTGGGCGTTATCCGCCGTAAGCCGGAGATTCGCTATAAGTCCACGGATGGATTTGATGAACTTCCTGCCCTTCAATATCGCATTCTTTCCCAAGCGGCGGCTTTGGTTCGTCCCGGCGGCGTACTGCAGTATTCTACCTGCACCCTTCGCCCGGAAGAAAACGAAAAGGTCGTAGAAGCCTTTTTGCAGGAGCATCCCCAGTTTATACCGCGGATATTACCTATTCCGCTTTGTTTTGAGCGTATGGGCGATGAGCCACAGCATATGATTACCTTGTTTCCCCATATACACCATTCCGACGGCTTCTTTATTGCCGGTTTTACCCGACTCGATTCGTGAGGTGACTGTTTGAGTACCATTGATCTGCGATCCATGACCACCGAAGAATTGGCGGACCATCTGCAGCAGCAGGGGTACCCCTCCTTTCGGGCTAAGCAGATCCGGCAGTGGCTGGATCAAGGCGTTACGGATTTCCGTTGTATGACCAATCTGCCCCTTTCTATGCGAGAAACGTTGGCGGCCGCCTATACCGTCCCCGGTTGTACCATTGTGCGCAAGCTGGTCTCCTCCATCGATGGTACTGTTAAGTACCTTTACGGTTTGGACGACGGCGAAACGGTGGAATCCGTTCTTATGCAGTATAAGCACGGATGGAGTCAGTGTATTTCCACTCAAGTAGGGTGTCGTATGGGCTGTACCTTCTGCGCTACCGGTATGGGTGGCCTTGTACGTAATCTTTCTTCTGCCGAGATGCTATCCCAGATTGAAACAGCACAGCGTGATTCCGGTGTACGGGTATCCTCGGTGGTACTCATGGGGATGGGCGAGCCGCTGGATAATTACGATGAGGTGATCCGTTTCCTTCGCCTCTTGATGGAGGATGGGGGAGTACACATCGGTATGCGGCACATATCCCTTTCCACGTGTGGTGTCGTTCCGGGTATTCTGCGCCTTATGGAAGAGAAGATACCCCTTACGTTATCCATTTCCTTGCACGCCCCCAACGATGAGATTCGTTCCCGGACGATGCCGGTCAACCGTCGTTGGCCTATCGATCAGCTCTTGGATGCTTGCCGTCGTTATGTGGCAGCGACTGGTCGCCGCATTTCGTTTGAATACGCTATGATCGACGGCGTTAATGATTCCGATGCTTGCGCAGCCGAATTGGCTGACCGCCTTCGTGGCATGCTGTGCCACGTCAATCTTATTCCGGTTAATTCTGTATCCGGGAAAACACAGAAGCGTAGCGACAGGCGGCGCATAGAACGCTTTATGGAAATACTTAAGAAGGAAAGCATCAATGTGACGGTTCGCCGCACATTGGGTTCCGATATCAATGCTTCCTGCGGCCAACTGCGTCGACAGGCAGACCAGCAGGAAAACAGAAAGGAGGCGTTACCATGAATGTGACGGGAGATACCCACATTGGCCTTGTAAGGGACAACAACCAGGACGCTATGGTGTGCGGCCCGCTATGCCAGCAGGCTGAATATGCTGTTGTCTGTGATGGCATGGGTGGTGCTAATGGCGGTAACGTAGCCAGTGAGATTGCGGTGCGTGTCATTGGTGAACGGATACGTTCTGCCTATGAAAGCGGTCAACCGGTACGGTCAGTAGACCATCTTTTGGAAAGCGCCACGGCTGCTGCCAATATCGAAATATACGATAAAGCCAAAAGCACCCCGGAACTGCAGGGCATGGGCACCACGGTTGTCTCGGTTATACGATACGGTCGTACGGCGTATCTGTCCCATGTTGGTGACAGCCGGGCATATCTCTTGCGTGGTGACGTGCTGGAACAGGTCACCCGTGATCACTCGGTGGTGCAGGAGATGATTGAAAGTGGTCAGATCACCGAGGAGCAGGCGAAGTCGCATCCTCGCCGCCACTTTGTGACCCGCGCCCTGGGTGTGGCAGAAGAGGAATTCGGTGAGTATGACGAGCTGGATTTGCTTCCGGGCGACAAGCTGCTTCTGTGTACCGATGGCTTGACAAACATGGTCTCGCTGGAACAGGTAGCACAGATGCTGACCGAGGAAGACAATAAGATGGCTGTCTCCAACCTTATCAAAGCGGCTTTGGATGCCGGAGGTGCTGACAACGTGACGGTCGTTATTATGGATATTTGCTAAGGTGTTTGCCTTGTCAATCTTGATTATCAAAGAAAGAAGAGGACAGATCGATGGATAAGTATTTGGGCAAGCGACTGGATGGTCGTTACGAAATGCGCGAGCTTATCGGCGTGGGCGGAATGGCCTACGTCTATAAGGCGTACGATTGTCTGGATGACCGCACGGTGGCGGTGAAGATCCTCAAGGACGAGTTTCTTACTAACGAGGAGTTTACCCGCCGTTTTCGCAATGAATCCAAGGCGATTGCTATTTTAAATCACCCCAACATCGTCAAGGTGCTGGATGTAGGCTTTGGTGAGCGTCTGCAATATATCGTCATGGAATACATTGACGGTATTACCCTGAAAGAGTACCTTGATCAGCGACGTGACATCCGCTGGAAGGAAGCGGTGCACTTTGCCGTGCAGATTCTTCGTGCTTTGCAGCATGCCCACGATAAAGGGATCGTGCATCGGGATATTAAGCCCCAGAATATCATGCTTCTCTCGGACGGCACGATTAAGGTGACCGACTTTGGCATCGCTCGCTTGTCTCGCAATGAGCTGCGTGCCACCGTGGAAGGTGAGAAAGCGATCGGTTCGGTGCACTACATCAGCCCGGAACAGGCGCGCGGCGACATTACCGACGAGAAGGCTGACCTGTATTCGGTGGGTGTCGCTTTGTATGAGATGCTCACCGGGCGTCTGCCTTTTGAGGCGGACAATGCGGTTTCCGTGGCCATTATGCAGATGCAAACGGAACCCACCCAGCCGCATCTCATTAATGCGGAGATCCCGGAGGGCCTGGAACAGATTACCATGAAGGCCATGCAGAAGGATACGTCCAAGCGTTACCAATCTGCCGCAGAGATGCTGAGCGATTTTGAAGAGTTCAAGAAGAATCCGTCTATTCGCTTTGAGTATACCTACTTTGTGGATGAGACGCCCACTCGATACGTGGATGCCATCACCCGTGTTCGCGGTGAGGGAGACGGTGCTGTCACCGATGTGTCTGTTACCCGAGAAAAGAAAAAAATCTCCTCTGTGGCCATCCTTAGCGCCGTAGCGGCCGCCGTTGTCATCGTATGCGTGGCCTTTGTCTTGATTTTCACCGGTATGTTCAGCGGCGACTCCGTGGAAGAGATCCCGATGGACAATTTTGTCGGCAAGGATTATAACGATGTATTGAATCATCCTAACATCAGCTTTTACGATATCGATGTTAGACAGGAGCCTAAGGCCGACATCCCCGAAAATCAAGTGTATAAACAGGATCCGCTTCCCAATACCATAGTTAAGAAGGGTTGTCGCGTCACTTTGTATGTGGCACAAGCGGCCTACGTTAAGGTTCCTGATTTCCAGCCGGGTGAAAATAAAGAGGATGTCGAAAAGAGACTGAAAGGGAAAGGGTTTAAGGTGCAGACCTCCGATGAGGTGAGCACCACGTATGCCAAGGATACCGTTATTCGCTTGGACCCGAAGCCGGGCGAATCGTTGGTGTACGGCTCTACCGTGATCATGCACGTCAGCAGTGGTGAGGAGCCGCCCAAGCCCATTGATATGCCTAACGTGTTGGGCTTGTCCTTTGACAACGCTAAGAAAAAATTGCTTGAAGCAGGGTTTAGCAATGTCGAACCTGAATATGTCAATGCCGATGCGGCTAAGGATACGGTCGTTGCGGCTACTCCCGACCACAGCATGGATCAGCTGCCCAGCGTGGAGATCGTTCTTCAGGTGAGCACCGGCTACCGTAACGTGGAAATTGAGATGGCGTTGCCCAAAACGCAGCTGACCGCTTCCTTGGAGTTTTATGTAAACGGCACCGAGGATGAGGCACTTTCTGCCAGCCATGCCAGCATCATTCCTATCACCAAGAATCCGCTTAAATTCACCGTTGGCGCCGCCAAGGACACCTACTCGGTGATTGTTAAGCTCTCCATTGGCGATAAGATCAACAGCGAGCTTTACGCCGAATATACGGTTAACGGCAAGACCGGTGAGTACCAGCTGGTCAGCCAGATGACCGGTGACGAGTTTGAAGCAAAGCTCAACGGCACTACTCCGTCCGAGCCTGATGGCTCCGGCACAGAGAATCCCAATCCAGATGATCCCAGTCAAGGTGAGTCTGGCGGCGGCACATGATGGTGACGTGGGATGAGTAAGACGTTACAAGGATTGATATTACGTTGCATTGGCGGCTTCTACTATGTAGAGGCCGCCGATGCGGTGTATACCTGCCGTGCCCGGGGCGCTTTTCGCAAGCAGGGCATAACGCCGGTGGCTGGCGATCGGGTCGTTATTACAGCACAGGAAAGCGGCGAGGGAACCCTGCAGGAGATACTGGAACGCCGTAATGTGCTGGTGCGTCCACCGGTTGCCAATGTGGATCTGCTGGTACTGGTGGCCTCCATTTGCGAGCCGGTTACCAACACCTTAATATTGGATAAAATGCTTGCTGTTGCGGAGTACAAGGGGATCACACCGTTGGTAGTGGTCAATAAAAGCGATCTGCAGGACCCCACGCCTTTGATGGAGGTCTACCAGAGAGCCGGACTGGAGTGCTTTGCTGTTTCGACACAGGATTTGCCCTCTCTGGAGCCGTTGCGTCGTCGCCTTTCCGGATGCGTGAGTGTGTTTACCGGCAATTCCGGTGTGGGCAAGAGCAGTATTATCAACGGCCTGGATCCCTCTCTTGTACTGGAAACGGGAGAGATCAGTCACAAGCTGGGCCGTGGACGTCACACCACCCGTACAGCCTCCCTCTATCGGTTAGCCGATGGATATCTGGTGGATACACCCGGCTTTTCATCTCTGGATTTAGAGATGTTGGAGTCGATTGACAAAGAATCGCTACCGGACTGTTTTCGTGAGTTTGAGCCGTATCTGGGACAATGTCGGTTTACCGGCTGTGCCCATTATCGTGAGCCGGGTTGTGCAGTCCGCCAAGCGGTAGAGGCAGGTGTGATCTCTGCTTCCCGGTACGACAGCTACGTGTCTATGTATGAATCGGTGAAGGATAAAAAGGAGTGGGAAAAGGCGTGAAGCGCTGTGTGATTTTATCGGCAGGTCCCGTCGACGACTATGCGTCCCTTCGCTCCTTACTGCTTCCGGACGATTACATGGTGGCGGCTGACGGCGGCTTGCGGTTGGCGCAGCAGCTGGGGGTAATCCCCCATGAGGTGGTGGCCGATTTTGATTCCGGCGATCCTGCCACCGTGCCGCCGGGTACGGCTATTGCTCGCTTGCCGGTAGAAAAGGATGTTACCGACACAGCGGCGGCTGTACAGATAGCTGTTCGCCACGGATTTGATGAACTGCTGCTATTGGGGTGTACCGGCGGTCGCCTTGATCACCAATACGCAAACCTTTTGCTCTTGACTTCCTTGTCTGAGCAGGGCGTCCATGCCGTTCTGGCCGATGAAAGAAACCGGATAGAAGCCGTGATGACCTCTCCGGTCGTGATACCTTGCCGTCCCGGCTGGCAGTTATCGTTGTTTGCTTTTGGGGCGCCGGTAGAGAATCTGTGTATCCATGGGGCCCATTATGCACTGGAGAATTATCGATTACTGCCCAATGATCCGTTGTGCATCAGCAATCGGATTGTGGCGGACAAGTGTGAGATTACCTTCCGTAGCGGCATGCTGTTAATTTTTCAGTCGTGTGATTAACCAAATTTCCTTCTCTTGCATAGTCTGTGAATAGGCAGGCGTGTCACAGAGGAGGGAAGGGTATGAGGAATCGGCATCATCGAGGTACCGGATGGCCGTGTTATGCCGCGTTTGGCGCTGGGATGCTGTTGTTTGCTATGCTACCTACAACGGTTGTCGTGTTTGTTTTGGCTGCAGCGCTGGTTCTGTGTGGCATTACCTGCTCATAATCTATAGTAAGGGGCGGATGCTTGTGCAGGTGGTTGTTGTTCGCAGTCCCAAGGTTCTAAGCGGTGTTCTCAGACGGTTATTTAAGATTCCCAAGCAGAATAAAGAATAACGTATCCCATTGAAAAGGCCTGCAGTACTGCTGCAGGCCTTTTCTGGCATATCTGTCCACGCCGTGGCATATAGTGTGTTGAAAAGGAGTGAGTGGCATGGACAGCAAAATGAATAAGCAAGCAATTCCCCTTTTGCGCCCGGTTTTAGATGCACGTGAAGAGTACGTGCTGAGTAACGATTTTGTTCTTCCTGAGTATTGCCCGGATATGGCGGTGGTATTAAAATGTATGGTAACCCCTCTCATACATAGTCGTCAGTGGACGGCCGGACAGCTGATGCTGGAGGGCTCCGCCACGATCCGGGTGCTTTATCTTGACGAGGAGCGCAACGTGATACGCAAGGCAGAGTTTAATCACCCAATTTCCTTGACGGTGCGATGCGAGGAGGGGCACGATATACCGCTGACGCAGGTATCGGTGACGCAGGAGTACGTCAATTGCCGCGCCACCAGTCCTCGTCGTCTGGAGGTGCGAGGGGCGTTTTCTGTACATGCTTGGGCGCATTGCGCTCAGGACCTACCGGTGCTTTCTGCCGACTGTAAGAATGTTCATGTCAGACGGTGTGAGACAGAGGTATCCTCCATCAAGGCGTTTACCGAGCGTGTGATGGTTCTCAACGACGTGTTGGATCTTAGTTCCCCTTTGCCAACGGAAGATAATCTGCTATATGATGCTTATCAGGTATGTGTACAGGAATGCAAGCTGCTTACCGGCAAGGCTATCGTTAAAGGCACGGTATACCTTCGCCAGCTATACGGCGATCCTAAGAACGGTGATATGCTGCCGGTGACACATACGGTTCCCTTTAGCCAGATCCTGGATCTGGATGGCGCTGAAGAGGGGGATCGCTGCGAGGTTAACGCCTGTATTCTATCCAATTCCTTCCGGATAACCGGTAACGGTGAAGAGCAACATGCGGTACTAGAGGTCGCCGTTAAGGTGTTGGTACAGGTGCAGGCTTTTGATTGTCGCAAGGTGTCTTTGGTGACAGATGCCTACCATAGCCAATGCCCCTCCACCCTCCAGACGCAGGAGCTGACCTTGATGGGGTTTAAGGGGATGCACCGTCATACGGCGGTGATACAGCGTTCTTTTGATCTGCCATCGGGGGACATTAAAGAGATCCTGGATGTCTGGCTGCAGCTGTTATCCTCTGCCTGCCACTGTGACGGCACTCGCGTACTGGTGACGCAGAAGGTCAACGTCTGTATGCTGGTCAAGGACGTTAATGGGATGATTGCCTATTTTGAGCGTCCGGAGGAGCTGGAAACAGAGCAGGCGGTTGACGCTGACCATGCCGTAGCTGAGATAAATGTGCTGCATGTGGATTGTATCAAAAACGGGAATCGCTTGGAGCTGAAGGCGGAACTGAATGCCTGTGTCTCCGTATGGTCTAAGCAGGAGCATAAAACGGTGTTGGATGTACATTTACAAGAGGAGGAAGCGTATCCAACACAGCGTTTTGCCGTTAGGCTTTATTACGCCAAATCCGGTGAAAATGTGTGGGACATCGCGCGCGAGTGTCGGACCTCTCCTGAGGGCATTCTGACGGAAAACGGCCTGCACGATTATAGCTTGGCGGAAGATGCGGTGCTGGTTGTGCCAATCGATTAGTGCCTATAAAAAAGACGCAGAAAGCTTTCTGCGTCTTTTTTCGTTATCGGATATAGGACAATATTTCTTTTACACTTTCCGCCGTGTAGGTGGGCTTAATATCACTTTTTTCCCAAACGGAACGGGTGGTTTCTCCGCTGAATACCAGCACCGTGTCGATGCCGGCATTGACGCCACACGCAATGTCGGTGTAGATGCGATCACCAATCACAACGGTTTCTTCTGGAGTAACATGGCATTGCTGCATCGCCAGCTGTGCCATGGCCGGCTCCGGTTTCCCGATAAAATAGGGAAGACGCCCGGTGGCGTGTTCGAGCATCTGGCATACGGCACCGCAATCCGGGACGTAACCAAAGGCGGTGGGGCAGACCCAATCAGGGTTGGTTGCCAGATAGATCACGCCACGTCCCAACAGTATGCAGGCATCTTCCAGCTTCTGAAAGGTCAGTTCACTGTCGTTGCCCATGAGCAGACAGTCGACATCATCCTCAAGCTGGTCGGTGACGGGATATCCGGCGCTCTTTAGCTCTTCACGGAAAGCGGCAGTGCCGGCGGCATATATTTTACGGTAGGGGCCGGTCTCGCTCAGGTACACCATAGCAGCCATGGTGGAGGTAAAAAAATCCTCCTTGTTAGCCTTGATGCCCAAGTGGGCAAGCTTCTCAATGTACACCTCAACACTTTTGGAAGAGTTGTTGGTGAGAAAAAGATATCGTCCGCCATTTCTGCGGATTTGGTTGAGAAAGTCCAGACACCCTTCAAACAGATTATCATCCAGATATAGAGTCCCGTCCATATCCAAGAGAAATAGCTTTTTATTTTTAAGATCCTTCATGTCGTTTCACCTCTATATCCCGTGTAACAATGACATTAGCTCCGGTATCCAAAACATTGGCGATCACCACATGACCACACCGGACGGGGGCTTGGATCTGCACCTTCCGTAAGAGCGCCATCACGTCTGTCAGCATCGCCTTGGGCACCGGTTGGTCGGTGCGCACCGGACAACGGCTCAGGTCGGCAGAACGGATGCTGACGGTGGTGGTGAGGGTGCGTACGGGTGAAACACATTCAGCTTTTCCGTAGGCGACACCACGGGGACACACGTTGCCGGTAACAGTGTAGCCGTTTTCCTCATCGACATTCAGCAGACAGCCACGTGGACATACGGTGCATGTGATTTGTTTCATTGTGACACCTCCGTTACAGACAAGGTGATGGTGCCGTCGGACTTCTCAAGGACATCTTTAGTCAGGGTGAGTCGTTCCATTTCGCCGGGCGCCACACGGTCTCTCTTGAAAGTGGCAAGGACCTCATTGCCGCAGGAGACCGTGAGGTGACATTGTTCACAGGGGCGAACAACGCGAAAAAATATGGAAACCGTCTTGTCTATGCGCCCGGTGCGTATCTTCTGGGGCACTGTGTAGGACACGCCCGTTCCGTTGTGTACGGTCACTGTGCTCCCGTCGGAGGGCGCCGTGTTTTTTACGTATGCGGCACCGGCAGAACCGGCCTTTTGACTTTCGGCGGTTACAAAATCAACCAGATCGTGGACATGAACCACATTGCCGCAGGCAAAAATGCCGGGCAAAGATGTCTCCATGTTCTCATAAACCACCGCGCCACCCGTACGTGGATCCATGCAGATACCTGCTTCACGGGAAATCTCATTTTCCGGGATCAGTCCCACGCTGAGGAGAACCGTATCACACTCAAATATACGCTCGGTGCCCGGGATAGGACAGCGTGACTCGTCCACCTGTGCCACCGTTGCTTGGCAGACTCGGCCGTTTTCCGCCTTAATGTGGGTGATAGTGTGGGATAGATATAGCGGTATATCGAAGTCTTCAAGGCATTGCACGATATTGCGCTTCAGGCCGCCGGAATAAGGCATCAGCTCGACGCAAGCCAACACTTCTGCACCTTCCAGAGTCATGCGCCGTGCCATAATCAGGCCGATATCGCCGCTGCCGAGGATGAGGACACGTTTGCCGACCATGTATCCCTCCATATTGAGGTACCGTTGTGCCGTGCCGGCGGTAAAGACTCCGGCAGGGCGGTCTCCGGGGATGGCAATGGCGCCTCTGGTGCGCTCCCGACAACCCATGGCCAGCACAATGGCTTTCCCTTGCAGGACCTGATAGCCATGTTCGGCACTAACGGTATGGACCTGATGATCGGCGGTAATCTGAAGCACCATGGCATTGGATAGCACCTTGATGCTTGTATCCTTAAGCATGGAAATGAAACGTCCGGCATATTCCGGGCCGGTCAGCTCCTGCTTGAAGTGATGTAACCCAAACCCGTTGTGGATGCATTGGTTAAGGATGCCACCCAGATCATGATCTCGCTCAATGATAAGGATATCCCGCAGACCGTCCTCGTGGGCCTGCAAAGCCGCCGCCATACCGGCAGGGCCGCCGCCGACCACTATCAATTGATAGTCACTCATGCCTCACCCTCCTTTCCGATTGCACCGACCAGTATGCGGCTGCCGGCGGTATCCTTACAGACGGATAGCGGAGATACCCCTCGTTCTCTGGCGATGATCTCCAACACACGGGGGCCGCAGAAGCCGCCTTGACAACGTCCCAGACCGGCGCCGGTACGACGTTTTACACCGTCGACACTGCGGGCAGGTATAGGAGAGTGAAGCGCATCAACGATCTCTCCTTCGGTGATGGTCTCGCAGCGGCATATGATGTGACCGTACTGCGGATTTTCAGCGATAAGGGCCGCTTTCTCATCCGGGGGGAGGGAACGGAAACGTTTTTGATGACGGGTATTGATGGCGAACGGATCCCGTTCAAGGGGAAGCCCCATCGATTGTAACATTTCGGTTACTTTGATACCGATAGCCGGCGCTGCGGTCAGTCCGGGAGATTTGATTCCGGCCAGATCAATAAACCGCGGCGCGACTTCTTCGATGATAAAGTCGTCACGGTCGGTGTTGGCACGCACGCCGGCAAAGGTGCGAATAGCTTGACGATAGGGGATGTCCGGCACGCTTAGAGCAGCACCGGAACGCACGGCAGCTAAACCTTCGGAGGAGGTGCTGGTTTCCTTGCCACAGTAAGTATTGGTGGCGGTGGGGCCGACGATCAGGTTTCCTCCTACGGTAGGGGCGACCAGGATACCTTTTCCTGCTTTAGTCGGGCATTGGAACAGCACATGGTTGACGTGATCGCCTTCCGATTTATCCATCAGGTAGTATTCGCCTTTGCACGGTATGATGCGGAAGGAGGGAGCCGCTACCATTTGATGAATGGTGGCGCTGTCGGTTCCGGTAGCGTTAATCACGTATTTTGCGATATAGTCACCTTTATTGGTGGAGATGCGGTAGTGATCGCCAAGATCATTAATGCCGGTTACTTCATGTTCCAGATGGAGGACAACACCGTTCATGACCGCTGTTTCGGCCATGGCTAATGCGTATTCCCACGGCCCGACAATGCCGGCTGACGGAGCGTAGAGAGCACCTTTTACATCGCGACTGACGTGTGGCTCCTGTTTTAGTACCTCTTCAGCAGTCAGGATCTGCAGATCGGGAACACCGTTTTGGACTCCCCTCTGATAGAGCATTTCGATGGTTCTCATATCCTCGTCGGTGAGAGCCAGCACCATCGATCCGATGTTACGGTATGGTACGTCAAGATCACGGCATAGCTGTTCAGCCATAGCGGCTCCTTTGACATTCAGTTCCGCCATTAATGTGCCCGGCTTTGGATCATAGCCAGCGTGAATGATGGCGCTGTTGGCACGGGTGGCACCGGTGGCAATGTCGTTTTCGCGTTCAAACAGAGATACGCTGAGCCGGTATTGCGATAGCATGTAGGCGGTAGCGTCGCCCACGATGCCTCCACCGATTATGGCTACATCGATCATGGCTGTTCCTCCCATAATATTTATTGACGAATCAATTGATTCTGTGTATAATGATATAAATTTGATCGTAATTGTCAATGTCTTGGGTCAATATTTGTCAAGTGATCACATAATGATCGCTTGTCTGCGTAATACTGTTCAAATGATCATGGAGGTGGCTGCATGGGATATCACGAAAGAGAAAAAGAAATTATGAGCTTGCTGACCGAAGGAGAAACGGTGTCGGTTAAGCAATTAGCTAATCGGCTGTATGTCAGCGAGCCTACCGTGCGACGTGATCTTAGTATTCTTGCTCGCAAGGGATTGGTCATTCGTACACATGGTGGGGTCATGCCCAAGGCCACGGCCGCCGACGAGGTGTTTGCCATCTCTCTGCGTGAGCAGGTGCACGGTACAGCCAAGATGATTATGGGCAGGACCGCTGCATCGATGGTAAAGGACGGCATGGTTATTATGATGGATGGCTCAACCAGCGTATATGCCATGCTGCCCCATTTGACAGAGTATAAGGACCTAATTGTTATAACAAACGGAGCCAAGACCGCCTTGACGTTGGGACGATTGGGCATCAAGAACTACTGTACAGGCGGCCAGATGATCAACGACACCATGGCTTATGTTGGCAGACATGCAGAGCAGATGATCGGAGAGTTAAATGCCGATATACTGTTTTTTTCCGCCCGTGGTTTAAGCGAAGAGGGGGATTTCAGCGACTCCTCCATTGAAGAAAATAACCTGCGACGTGCCATGATGAAGCGAGCCCGTCGTCGGGTTATGCTGCTGGATAGCAGCAAGGTCGGTCAGCGCTATATGGATGTGTTGTGCCGCATGGAAGATGTGAATGAAGTGATCTGTGAAAAGGCGCTTCCGCTTGAACTTGCCAATCGATTGGATAAGTGATTCAGGCGGCTTGTTTACACTTGATTATTTGCTCTAAGGAGCGTATAATGGTTATAAGTATAAAGGAGGTGGCTGTCGTGCCAAATTATTTGCAACGCACCTGGGTTGAGATACATTTGGATCGATTGCGAAATAATGCCGCTGTCATCCGTAAGCATCTTGCGGATGGCTGTCGATTTATGGCAGTGATCAAGGCGGATGCCTATGGACACGGAGCTGTCCAGACGGCTGCTACTTTGGCCGCCGCCGGTGTGGATTGGTTTGGCGTTTCCAATCTGGATGAGGCGATCGAGCTGCGGCGTGCCGGTATCCACCAGCCAATATTGATCATTTCCTATACTCCTGCTACTGAGGTGGCCCGGTTGGTCGAGTACGATGTGACCCAGACGGTGGTATCTATCCGTCACGCCCGGGAGCTTAGTGCGGCTGCCGATGCGGCCTCGGTTACCTTGCGAGTCCACTTTAAGCTGGATACCGGAATGTCCCGGATCGGCTTTCCTTGCCTCAGCGATGAGGAGCGCCGCCAGACGATACAGGAAATTGAGACGAGCAGCGCTTTGCCAGGACTGATGGCAGAAGGGATCTTTACGCATTTTGCTTCTTCTGATGAGCAAGATGACGATGGCTTCACACAGCGCCAGTTTGCTCGCTTTACGGAGGTTATTGAGTGCCTTGAGGGGAGAGGCGTACACTTTTCGCTTCGCCATTGCTGCAATAGTGCGGCCATTTTACGCTTTCCGCATATGCATCTGGATATGGTACGAGCCGGTTTGATCCTGTATGGACTTAAGCCGGAGGATTGGATGGAGGATTATTTGTCGTCCATGCAACCCATCATGGAGTTTAAAACCACCGTTTCTATGGTTAAAGAAGTGCAGACGGGGACGCCGATCGGCTATGGCAGAACATATAGCACTCCAAGCTCTAAGCGAATTGCAACGGTTTCGATAGGATATGCGGATGGATATCCGCGGCGTCTTTCCGGTAAGGCGATTATGGTGATCAATGGAGAGCGCGTCGCCCAGGTTGGTCGCATCTGTATGGATCAGTGTATGCTGGATGTTACCGCTATGCCGTCGGTGGATGAGGGGACGGTGGTGACCGTTTTTGGCGAAGGGGTGCCGGTGGAAGAGCTGGCGGATATTGTCGGCACCAACAACTATGAGATGGTGTGTATGATCAACCGTCGAGTTCCTCGTGTTTACTACGATGGGGAAGTGCCGGTAGCCGTGGTCAATCATTTATTGTGATAGTCTATAATAAAAAAGCAGCAGCAACCGACGGTTGCCGCTGCTTTTCTTATGTTGCGTGTTAGTTAAGCTCGGAGGTGCAATGAGCACAGCGAGTGGCATCGACAGGAATTTCGGATTTGCAATAAGGGCAAATCTTGGTGGTGGGTTCAGCCGGAGCTTCTTCTGCCTTCTTTTTGCCAATATGATGGAGTGTGTTGAGCGTCTTGATGAGGCAGAACAGCACAAAGGCGATGATAACGAAGTTGACGATGGCCATGATAAAGGAACCGTACATAATGTTTACGCCAAAAACGGACGCCGAAAGGGTGCTGAAATCCTGCTGGAAAATCAAGCCGATCAAAGGAGAGATGATATCCTTGACCAGAGAGTCGACAATAGCCTTGAAGGCGGCACCGATCATGATACCGACAGCCATATCGACAACACTGCCGCGGTTGATAAATTCCTTGAATTCTTTAATAAACTTCTTCACGAAACGATCACTCCTCTATTAATTTTACTTAAGTTTATCATATATATCGGCAAAATGCTATACTTTTCTGCAAAAAAAGCACGGAAAATTCATTTTCCGTGCTTTTTTTTTATCAGTTAATACGTTTGTCACCCCAGAAGAAGAGGGCAACCGTGCCGGGACCGGTGTGAGAACCGATGGTCGGCCCAATATCAAATATCTGCACCCCATTGCACAGATGAGGGAACGCCTTTTCGATCATGCTCGCCAACGTTTGCGCATCCTCCAGACGGTCCGAGTGGGAGATGTAACAATAGCCGGAATACTGATTACCACCTTTCGCATGCTCCTCCATCTGCCTGACGACCTCTTTGAGGGCGTTCTGTTTGCCACGCATCTTAAAACGTGGAATCAAGCGGCCAAGATGGTCCATGTTGAGGACGGGGCAGATTCTCAAAGCGGTACCAAACCAACCGGCGGCTTTGGTGATGCGTCCGCCTTTAACAAAGAAGGTTAGATCGGTGGAGAAGAACCAGTGATGCTGTTCCAATTTATGCTCTTGTGCCCAATCGTACAGCTCGTCAATGGTAGCACCGTTATCTCGCATATCGGCTAATTCGGTGACAATCATGCCCGAGCCGGAAGAAGCACCAAGACTATCAACGATCAGCAGTTTTCGATCGGGATATTCATCGGCTAAAAATTCGGCTGCAATGCGAGCCGAGTTGTAGGAGCCGGAGAGACCACTGGACAGGGTGACGTGGATAACGTCCAACCCCTGCTTCAGGAATTCGCCAAAAAAGTGGCGGTATTCCTCCACGTTGATCTGGGCGGTGGTTGTTTCAGCTCCGCCTGCCATGGCGGCATAGAACTCCTTCATGGGTAGGGTTTTACCCATGTCGTCAATGTGCTCCACTCCATCGAGATAATAGTGGAGGCCGATGGTGCGGACGTTGCGGCTATCTAACAGCTCCTGCGACAGGTCGACGGTGGAACAACAGCTCAGAATATATTGGCTCATATATACTCACTCCTTTGCGTAATAGTATACCCTGATTATCATTGTCTGTCACTCTACCTGCGCCATGTAGCGGTCTCTTTGGGAAATTTGTCTGGTAGAGAGGGGCTGCACTACCTCTACTGTGGGTAGAGACCAATATTCGCTTGCTTTTTGCTGCTTATTATGATAAAATAAGAGGGTGCAGGAAGGAGTGTCAGCGTATGGAAGATCTCAAAAACATTATTGCCGGCAACATCGGCCAGCTTCGTCGGAATGCTGGCATGACACAGCTGGATCTGGCTGAACGGCTCAACTACTCTGATAAAGCTATTTCCAAGTGGGAACGCGGAGAGTCACTTCCTGACATTGTGACGATTAAGGAGATAGCCGATCTGTTCAGCGTATCTGTTGACTATCTATTACGTCCGGATCACCCCAAGGAAGAGGACGTTCGTCGGGAATACACCCGACGACAGAAGCGTAATCATCGTTTGATTACAGCTATGAGCGCTGTGCTTGTGTGGTTTATCGCCACCTTTGTATTTACCAACATTGACATGGTTTCCACGGATGTTGGTAAGCATTGGCTCTGCTTTGTGTATGCGGTACCGATAACGGCCATTGTTGTTCTCGTATTTAACAGCATTTGGGGTAAACGTCGGTATAATTTTCTGATCATATCCATCCTATTGTGGACGATCATCCTCAGTGTGTTTCTCACCGCATTACCCCATGTGCTGTGGCAGCTGTTTATCATTGGCGTACCAGCCCAGATCGTTGTGTTTCTATGGTCCGGTCTGCGCATTAAATAAGCACAAAAAAGCACCCTCATCCGCTTGGAAGAGGGTGCTTTGTCGTTGTTAGCCTTTGGATTTCTTAACATCGACTAGCCGATGTTTGATCTTTTTCCAGACAGAGAATTTTCGCCCTGTATAGATCTTGGAAGAGCACTCGATGATGCCTAAGATCATAATGAAATTACAGACAAGCTTAGGGGTGAGCAAGGGATGGTCAACCATGCCATGAAGCATGAAGCAAGCGGCAAAGCTCAGGATGGAAAAACCGATCCAGAAGGAGTTGGAATTATAGCCGCCGCGTATAAGCTCCACGCCGTTCTTGAGGGATTTGAAGCCCATGATCATCATAAGCACGAGGGCGATGATGCCGCCCTCCAGCATAATCTGCAACACCAGATTGTGGGCGTGAACGGCACTGATGCCGACCTCATCAAACACTTCCCAGGTGGCATGGGTACCAGCACCGTATCCACCAATGGGGCGTTCGACAAAGCTTGCCAGTGATTCCAGCCAGATCTTCCAACGCTCGCTAACGGCAAACTCGGCGCCGGCGTTGTTGATAATTTCGGTGGTAGCTTCGTAAGAAAGGTCGCTGGAATTAATAGCGTTTTCTATAATGTTGGAGCCGGAGGAGATACCACCGCCGATGGTCCACAATCGCTTGATGACCTCTTCCGGCAGGAAGAGGATGGCGCTGAACACATACATGGAAACGGCCGCAAAGCGATGACGGATGTTGAGCACAATCAGGGCGGCACACAGCAGGAGAAGGGCAAGATAACCACCGCGCGAAAAAGAGAAGATGATACCGCCAAAGGTGAGGAACAAGCAAACACGGCAGAAAATACGAATTTCCTTGCGACGTTCGCAGAAGTTAAAGTAAACCACGAACGGAGCGACCGCCACCAGATATTCCGCTAAAATGTTAGGATTGGAAAAGGTAGAGGCAGCACGCAACGCATACGGCGTCTTGCTTAGCTCAAGCGGTAGAAACTCGTATACCAGGTTGTCCAACCAGCTCCAAAAATAAATAGGGTTACTATCTGTAAAAGTGCCAATGCGGTACTGAATGCAGGCGATGAGACCGACCAGGCCGGCGACACCGGTGATGCATAGCAGAAAACCATCAAAACGGGCCGCGGTATTGACAAGGTTGGTGACGATTAGATAGACCAGGAAAAAGAACCACCACATAGCCGCTGTGACCAAGGTGTGGAGAGGGGAGTTGCTGTAGGTCGTTGAAATCAGCTGAAAAGCGCAAAACAGCATCAGTATTTTACCGATAAAGCCAATCTGGATTTTCTTTTTGGAAGCTCTGATTTCCATCATAGCAAATACGGTAGCCGCTATGATCAGAAAGAAACTGATATAGTCAGGGAAAAGGGGGACCAACGCTAAAATAAGCAGGGCCTTTTGCCAAGGCTCCTTCAGATCCAAGCAAAACTGCTGCAAGGAAACGCCCAAGTCAACCCCTCCTTTCTTTCAATTACATCTCGGGTATTCTATCACATTTTAACGATATATTCAATAAAGGTTACAAAACTGTCAATAATTAAATAAAACGGTCGTTCCCGTCAGGGAACGACCGTTTCTACCTTACCGTTAAGGGTTAGACAATCAGCGATTCGCCAGTCATTTCTTCAGGCTGCGGCAGGCCCAGCAAGGTCAGCATGGTCGGGGCAATATCGGCCAGACGACCGCCATCCTTAAGCTTTACATCCTTACCAACCACACAGAAGGGGACGGGGTTGGTGGTGTGCGCGGTGAAGGGAGATCCGTCCTGCTCATACATCTTATCGGCATTGCCGTGATCAGCAGTAATGATAGCGCAGCCACCCATCTCCAGCGTAGCTTCCACGGTCTTACCAACACAGGTGTCCACCGCTTCCACGGCCGCCTTGGCGGCATCGAATATGCCGGTGTGACCAACCATATCGCAGTTGGCGTAGTTGAGGATAATGACATCATAGGCGCCGGAACGGATCTTATCGCACACGGCATCACACACCGGATACGCACTCATCTCGGGCTGCATGTCAAAGGTAGGAACGTCAGGAGACTGGATAAGAATACGGTCTTCGCCTTCAAACGTGCGTTCCTCGCCCCCGTTAAAGAAGAAGGTGACATGAGCATACTTTTGAGTTTCGGCGATGCGAAGCTGCGTTAAGCCCTGGCGGCTCAGGTATTCGCCCATGGTCATGGTCAGCTCCTGGGGTTCAAAGGCGATGGACACGTTGGGCATGGTAGCATCGTAAGGCGTCATGCACACGTAGTGGAGGGGGAAAAAGCCGTTTTTGCGCTCAAACCCGTCAAAGGCAGGGTCAACAAAGGTTCGGGTAATCTGACGGGCACGGTCGGGGCGGAAATTGAAGAACACCACGCTGTCATTGGTACGGATGACACCATTGCTGTCACAAACGGTGGGGACAACGAATTCATCGGTCACCTCGGCAGCGTAGGAATCCTCCACCGCCTTGACAGGACAGCAGGCCATATTGCCTTCGCCATACACCATGGCGGCGTAGGCCTTCTCTACACGATCCCAAGCGAAATCGCGATCCATAGCGTAATAACGCCCCATAACGGTAGCGATCTTACCAATACCCATCTCTTTCATTTTGTCGCAGCAGTCGCGCACATAGTCGATGCCGGAGGTAGGGGGTACATCTCGACCGTCCAGCAGAGCGTGCACATACACCTTGCTCAAGCCGTTGCGCTTGGCCATTTCCAGAAGACCGTAGAGATGTTCAATGTGACTGTGCACACCGCCATCGGACAACAGACCGATCAGATGAAGGGCACTGTCATTCTTGCGACAGTTGTCCATGGCGTCCAATAGGGCCTTGTTATCGAAAAAGTCGCCGTCCTGGATAGACTTGGAGATGCGCACCAGCATCTGATACACGACACGACCGGCACCGATGTTGGTGTGGCCAACCTCGCTGTTGCCCATCTGGCCATCCGGCAGACCTACGTCCAGGCCGGATGCGCCGATCTGCGTGGTGGGATTTTCGGCGAAGATCTTAGTAAGATTGGGCGTGGCGGCCGCCATGATGGCGTTGCCGTATTCGCCTTTGTTAATGCCAAAGCCGTCCATAATGATGAGGGTCAAAGGTTTTTTCACAGAACAAACCGCCTTTCAAATAAGGAGGGCGGACAGTGATGTGCCCGCCCTCGGTGGATAGATCATTTTGCAGCAGCAACGATGGTGGCAAAGTCGTTGGGCTTCAGAGAAGCACCGCCGATCAAACCGCCGTCCACGTCGGGCATAGCCAGCAGCTCTGCTGCATTAGCAGCATTCATGGAACCACCGTACTGGATGGTAACGGCACGAGCCGCCTCCTCGTTGTAGAGAGAGGTCAGAACCGCGCGGATCTCGGCACAGACTTCGTTTGCCTGCTCCGCCGTGGCGGTTTTACCGGTACCGATAGCCCAAACAGGCTCATAAGCGATGATCACACGGGACAGTTCGTCCGCAGAGACGCCTTCCAGCGCAATCTTGGTCTGCATGGCAACGATCTCAGAGGTGATGCCCTGCTCGCGCTGCTCGAGGTATTCGCCAACGCAAAGGATAGCGGTCAGACCAGCATCCAAAGCGCCACGGACACGCTTGGCAACGGTGGCGTCGGTGTCACCAAAGTAGGTGCGGCGTTCGCTGTGACCGAGGATGACGTAACCAACGCCCATGGCACGAAGCATATCAGCGGCAATTTCGCCGGTGAACGCACCGGACTTTTCCCAGTAGCAGTTCTGGGCGGCAACGCCGATGTTGGTGCCCTTGGTCGCTTCCAGAGCAGCAGGGATATCGATGAAGGGGACACCCACGACCACATCACAGGAGGCATCCGCCACCAGAGGCTTGATCGCGTTGATCAGCTCGGTAGCCTCCGCAGGGGTCTTGTTCATTTTCCAGTTGCCGGCAATAACGTACTTACCCATTGTTCATTCGCTCCTTACTTATTTATCAGTCATGGCAGAAATGCCGGGCAGCTCCTTGCCCTCCAGGAACTCCAGAGAAGCACCGCCACCGGTAGAGATGTGGCTCATCTTGTCGCCAAAGCCCAGGGTGTTAACAGCCGCAGCAGAGTCACCGCCGCCGATAACGGTCACGGCATCGGTCTCGGCCATAGCCTTGGCTACCGCTATGGTACCCTTGGCCAGGATGGGGTTCTCAAACACGCCCATGGGGCCGTTCCACACAACGGTCTTAGCGTTCTTTACTTCGGCAGCGAACAGCTCGGCGGTAGCAGGACCGATATCCAAGCTCATCATGTCATCGGGGATGGCGTCCGCAGCAACCACGGACACATCGATGGCGGCATCGATAGGATCGGGGAAGGCCTTGGCAATGGTGCAGTCCACGGGGAGCAGGATCTTGACGCCCTTCTCCTCGGCGCGGGCCATCATCTCACGGCAGTAGTCGATCTTCTCTTCGTCCAGAAGAGAGCTGCCCACCGAGTAACCCTTAGCGGCCAGGAAGGTGTAGGCCATGCCACCGCCGATGATCAAAGCATCGGCCTTGTTGAGCAGGTTTTCAATCACATTCAGCTTGTCGGCAACCTTGGCGCCGCCCAGAATGGTGACAAAGGGACGGGCAGGGTCGTTGACGGCACTGCCGAGATACTTAACCTCTTTGGCCATCAGATAGCCGTTGGCAGACTCTTCAACAAAGGAGGCCACACCCACGGTGGAGCAGTGAGCACGGTGGGCGGCACCGAAAGCGTCGTTGACAAACAGGTCACACAGAGAGCCGAGTTCAGCGGAGAAACTCTCACCGTTCTTGGTTTCTTCAGCAC
>SVPB01000045.1 GCA_015066065.1 Oscillospiraceae bacterium
CGGCGGTACGGTTCCTATCGGTTATGTTATTAACAAGGACCAAATGTTTGAGGTGGATCCTGTTAAAGCACCCTATGTGGTTGCTGCTTTCCAAGCATACGCGGATGGTAAAACAATAAGGAAGAAATGAAGAAGCCCACCATCACGAAAGAGGGCTTAGTATTATGGCTCAAGCATATTCAGAGCATGAGCTTGGAAACGAAGGAACACAAACAAAGACTGATTGACATTTTTGTAAACGCCGTATATCTTTACGACGATAAATTGGTCATAACATTTAACTATAAGGAAGCAAGCAAAACCGTCACTCTAAAAGAGGTAAACGGTTCGATTATAGAATGCTCAGGTGCACCAAGAAAAAAGTCACTTTTGTCTACCGACAAAGGTGACTTTTTTCAATGATATCCGTTCCTTAGCACGAACGGGTGATATAGCTAACGCTATGATATCTGCTTCGCAGATGATATACGCTTCGCGTATGAAAGGAACGGATATTATATCATACTTGCGTAGCAAGTATATCATACGGCTTGCCGTATATCATATCGCGTCAGCGATATATCATTGAAAACAAAGTTAATTTATGATATAATTGACTTGGAAATTCGCATTTGATGCCAACGCTATTAAGAGAGGGGTGGTCACATGAAATGCAAACACGCTCTTTACCCGATTATTATGAGTGCCGTTGCATTATTTTGCTTTATTGTCGTTTTTGCTGTATTTTCCGGAGCAGTACAGCCTCTTTGGGGAAGAATAATGCTTCTCATCCTGCCTTCATTGCTTCTTGGCGCTGTTGCGCTCTGTGCAGCAAAAGGCAAATTGGGTGTAGCCGCTACTATTATTTTGACCACGGTATTGACCATTGTGCTTTTTCTGGCATCCGTATTTTATGTGTTTGAGCTCTCGTTGCGGACTGCCACGACCGTAACCACCGATATTGCGTATTATGTCCGAGCTTACGCAAAGATTGATGACATGGATGGCGTAAAAGAGGTTTTTCCAAAGGCTATCCCTGCGGATGCCGATGATGTTTCCTTTACTTATCATCCTCAATTCTTGCAGGGTAGTGAAGTGTTTAAATTATCCTACACCACAACGGATGAAAAGCTGAAAGAATGGACAACGCTGTTAGAAAGCCGGGCAGAATGGGTTGGTTCCAATCAAGCGTGGCTCACGGCACATAACTGGGGCTCTAATGATGATACGGGCGCCATACGGTATCAGCTTGACTGGGACGGCGGATACAACCACGGTGAGATGTGTTATGTATTGATTAACGAGGAAACAGGTCGAATCACATTCTATTATTCAGATTGGTGATGAGGAGGATACTGCCCATGAAAACGGTTATAATCAACGGTTCTCCTCGCAAGAACGGCGATACCGCCGCCTTACTGAACCACTATAAAAAGGAAATGGGAGGCACCATCGTCTCTTTTGATACTCACGCTGGGCGTATTGCCTCCTGCCTTGCCTGCGGTGGATGCGATAAGCAAGCTGGCTGTGTGATACAAGATGATCTGCAGTCTCTATTGAAAGCTGTGGACACTGCTGATGTCGTGATACTGGCCTCCCCCGTTCATTTTACCGAGCTGTCCGGCACCCTATTGAGTGCTTTAAGCCGTTTGCAATGCCTGTGGGCTGCCAACAACAAACACCGGCAGCCGCTGATCACCGATAAACGCCGGCAAGGCATCATCCTGCTGACCGCCGGAAGTAACGGTCCGTTTGACAAAGCGATGCACACCGCTACCGTGCTTCTGCATCAGATGGGTATTGACGCCATACAGACGATCATCAGCCGCCAGACGGACGTCCTCCCGGCCGCACACGACACTATGGCGTTGGGTAACCTTTCAAAGATAATAGAGGGCATAAAAAAAGACGCTGTCGACTGACAGCGTCTTTTCTCATCCTATCAGGGAAGAAGTACGTCACTTTCGGTGGGGGCTTCCCCCTTATCCTTGTTGGCAAAATAAGCGTCAAGAACCTGTCGTGCCACGTACGTGGAGGCAGAAGAAGTACCACGCTCCATCACCACAGCAATGGCCACCTCCGGATCATCCGCCGGGGCATAGGCGATAAAGGTGCCATGGTCGGAGGAGTTGGCAAGGCCGGTCTGAGCCGTACCTGTTTTGCACGCTACCGTATAGGGGGTATTCGCAAAGTAGGCGGCGGCGGTACCGGATTTACCCACCGCTATCATGCCGTCTTTAACGTACTTGGTCGACTCCTTGCTCCACTGCACCGTGGCGGCCACCTCCGGCGGTACCGCCTCGGTGGTGCCATCGTAGCTGCGATAAGCATCAATGAAATGGGTCTTATACCGGACACCGTTATTGGCGATCATCATGGTGTAGGCGGCCAGCTGAATGGGGGTATAAGAGCCACGCTGACCGATCGCCAACTGAAGATAATCTCCGGGCACCCACTGGCTGCCTACGGCACGCAGATATTCCGGCGTCTGCTGAACACCGGCAGATTCGCCGATTTCTACGCCGGTGCGCTGGCCAAAACCGTAAAGATTAAGATAACCGAACAGATCGCCACCCATCAGCCGACCAACTTCGTAAAAGTAATAGTTACACGACTTCTGCAACGCTCCAACGACCGTCAGGTGATTGTGATAACCCATGCAATTGGGAGTATAGCTGGGCGCATAGTACATATAGGTGCGTGTGCAATTAATGGACTGGGTGGGAGAAAGGATGCCATCGGTAATGGCGGCCAGAGCCACACCGGGTTTAAACGTAGAGCCGCAGGAATAGGCACCGTACAAGGCTCTGTTGAACAACGGGTTGTCCTTATCGGCCAGCAGTTTGTTGTAATTAATAGAATAGGTGGACAGATCATAGCTGGGCCAGGAAGCAGAGACGATGACGCCGCCGTCCTTAACGTCCAACATCACCACGGCACCGCTTTTTACGTCCTTCCCCTTCCCCTCCGGCGCTGTTTGACGCAGAGAGGTAATCTTTTCTGCCAAGGTATCCTGCGCCACCTTCTGCAAACGGGAATCCAAGCTGAGGATCACCGTATCACCGGGGCGCGGTGCCAAGGTCTCTGCCTCCGACACCACCGTGCCGGAGGAATTCTTGGTCAGTACGCGCTTGCCGGCTTCGCCGCGCAAACGGTCCTCTGCGGCGGCTTCAATGCCGCTTTTTCCAACAGTATCGTTGAAGGAGTAGCCCTTATCCTTTAGCGTAGCATATTCCTCAGCATAGATAGGGCCGACCGTACCGATCACGTGGCAACCGATCTCACCACCCACATATTCCCGTACCGCCACCGTGCCCACATCTACACCGGGGAACTCACCGCTATTTTCAAGAATGCGGTACATGGTGCCGTTGGAAACGTCACCGGCCATGGTGTACGGCGTGGAAGCTCCAAAGCCTGCAGTAGCCATGTTGTAATGAATACCAGCCAAGGTGCGTTGCTGCTGTATCGTGTAGTCCTGCAGGCCGTACATCTCAACAAGCTGTTCCATGCAATGAGCCGCACTGGCGTAGGTAGCCATACGCAGGAAGCTTTTTAAGGATTCCACGCTGGCATCCCGATCCGGCAGGTAACTGTACGGAGATTCCGCCGAAATGGGTAGGGTGTCGTTCCACTCCTCCCCTGCCTGCGACAGCACCTCGGTCAGTCGGAGAAGGCAATCGTTCTTCTCCTTTAGGCTTTCCGGGGTATTCCCTCTGGGAAAATAGTTATAATCTAAAGTGACAGCATAACTGGTGCGATTGGAAACCAGCGGTATCTGGTTGCGGTCCAGTATCTCGCCACGAGTGCCGGCAATGGAAATAGTCGTCTTGCTATCAGCATCCGCCAAGGAGGCGTACATATCCCCCTGAACAATCTGAACCTGAAATAAACGGACGGCAAACAACCCCAAGATAACCACCATGGTCAAAAAAATGCCCAGCACACGACGCATACTCAAGCCGGGCGTACGATCATCCGATAAACGCATGGGGGTGCCTCCTTTCCGTCAGATCAATTATTTTTCCCCCGACGTATTAACCGGGCCATGCGCAGAACGCACCAGTATACCGGAGGAATCAGCAACAATGTATACACGCTGTTGGGTAAAAACACCCACAGCAGGATGGACCACAAGTTTTCCTTCGCAAAAATTGCGTAGGTAAATAGCCACTCCAGCAAGGCTTGCAGAAAGACAGCAACAGAACACATCAGAAGCGCCGACAGAAAATTGGCACGCAAGACCCATTCCACCAGCAGACCGGCCGCCAGACCCATGCCCATCAGAATAAGGGCATCAAAGCCGAACAGCCGGAAGGAATATAGCCCCCACAGCAAGCCGGACAATGCGCCGATCAAGGCGCCAGCCTTGGCACCCTCAAAAATAGCCACACACACCACATACAGCACCAGCGGAACCGGACGTGCATACCAGAGGGTGGGGAAAAAGTTAGGAGCTGCCTGCATGAGAACCATCAGTAATGCACCAAGACTGTACATGATAAGAGAGGGATAATTGCGATGTCGAAACAAGCCGGGAATACGCTTCCGGCGTACCGATGTAGCGTTACTCATGACTGGATCCCTGCCCATCAAAGGAGGTGATGACCATCACCTGTTTGAGATTGTAAATGTCCGCAAACAGCTCTATCTCCGCATCAAGCGTCATACCGTCAGAAGCAGGAGCAACCGAGCGTACAGAGCCAAGCAACAAGCCGCCCGGATAAACGCCGCCGATACCGGAGGTAACAATATCGTCGCCAATGGCCACACCGGAAGAACGTTCCAGCGTGGTCAATCGTATGGTACGACGTCGCACCTGCTCTAATGTACCGCCAGCGGTATAACCGGTATCGCCGGTACGGCTGATCTGCGCCGAAACCCGGGAGGTCGTGTCCAGAATAGTGCGGACTTTAGCATAAGTAAGGCCTACTTCATCTACCACACCGATAAGATAACCGTCGGTGGAAATGACCGGGTCATTCACCTCTATGTCGGCGTTGGAACCGGCAGAAATGGTAAAGTTGCCATACACGTCCGAAGGATCTCGACCGATCACCCGTCCGGAGGCAAAGGTGTAATCGGCGTTTTGTTCATGCAGGCCCAATATATCGCTGTACCAGTCGTTTTCCTGCTTGTAGCGATCGTAATCCACCAGCTTCTTGCGCAATTCCGCATTCTCTTTTCGTAAGGCTTCCACCTCATCCTGCAGATCACCGCCGCCGGTCAGCCCATCAAACAGGTCCGACACCCCATCCGAAAGGCCGCTAAACAAGGACTGGATGGGGGTAATAAAGGTGCCCGCGATGGTTTCCGGTATGGTCGCCAGACCGCCGGTAGTAGCGCTGTAGATCATCACGCCTATCAGGATCAACGCCAGCACGCCCACCGCCTTGGCTAAAAACGATTTCCAGAACGACTTCATCAAGGGCACCCCTTTCTCTAAAAATGGTATGCGCTAAAAACAGCCAAGCGGAAGCACAACGTCCTCCGCTTGGCAGCTTTCTTAGCGACGATTGGAACGGAAATTGCTGACCATACCAATGTCCAGGCATTTACCGGTGCCGATGGCGACACAATCCAACGGATCCTCCGCTACGTGCACGGGCATCCCCGTTTCTCGGTTGATAAGCATATCCAGGCCACGCAGCAAAGCGCCGCCGCCGGTGAGCATAATGCCGTTATCGATGATATCGGCGCTCAGTTCGGGAGGAGTGCGTTCCAGAGTGGACTTGATCGCATCCACGATGGCGCTGACCGGATCCGCCAACGCCTCGCGTACCTCCTCGGCAGAAATAACGATATTCTTGGGCAGGCCATCCACCAGGTTACGGCCCTTGACGTCCATCGTCGTCTCATTTTCGTACGGGAAGGCAGACCCCAAGGTGATCTTAAGATCCTCTGCCGTACGCTCACCGATGAGCAGGTTATATTTCTTCTTGATATAAGAGATAATGGCCTCGTCAAAATCATCGCCGGCCACACGCACCGACTGTGCGGTCACGATATCACCAAGAGAGATCACCGCCACCTCGGAGGTACCGCCGCCGATATCCACGATCATGCTGCCGGCCGCTTCTTCCACCTTAAGGCCGGCACCAATGGCCGCTGCCATCGGCTCCTCGATGAGCTCCACCTCACGAGCGCCGGCATTGCGAGCCGCTTCGTCCACCGCACGGCGCTCCACTTCGGTAACGCCGGAAGGAATACACACGATCAGCCGAGGGCGATGGAATAAGGTGGACTTGACCGCCCGTTTAATGAAGTAGCGCAACATCGCCGAGGTAACCTCGAAGTCGGCAATCACGCCATCCTTCAGAGGACGTACAGCCGAAATGGAACCAGGGGTACGACCGATCATCTCCTTGGCTTCGCTGCCAACAGCCATGACCTCGTCCTTCTTGACATCCACAGCGACCACAGAAGGCTCGCGCATAACGATGCCCTTGCCACGCATGTACACCAGCGTGTTGGCAGTGCCCAAGTCAATACCGATATCTCTGTTCAAAAAACCTAACGCCATCTCAAAACATCCTTTCAAGTGACAATATATCTATTTTATGCTATATAGGTATATTATAATCCAAGCAAGAGAAAATCTCAATAAAAAAATGTAAAGTTTACCATATTTTTTTAAATTTGGTCGAAATCACGGAGAAAACGCACCAAACGGCCGCCGGGCAACCCCATCACCGTGTAAAAATCACCGCGGATGCCTTCCACAAAGCGCATCCCTTTCCCCTGAATGGCATAAGCGCCTGCTTTATCCATGGATTCATTGGTGGAAACATAGTGTTCCGCTTCTTCTCGGTCGAAGGGGTAGAATTTCACGTGTGCCACATCTGTAAAGCCATCCTCCTTTACGACGGAACCGGATTCATCGGTGCGTATGACCCATACGCCGGTCAACACCTGGTGCTCCCGTCCCTGCATAGACAGCAGCATCTCCACCGCTTCGGAGGCGGAATGAGGCTTCCCCAGCGCTACGTTATCGACGGCCACCATGGTGTCGGCGCCCAGCACCGTACGACCGGGGTGCCGGGCAGCCACCCACGTGGCTTTACTGCGGGCAAGCGCTAATACCCGATCAACAGCAGGCAAGCCTTCCGGCGCTACCTCCTCATCGGCAGGGAACACCTCAAAAGGAATGCCGGCCAAGGTCAATATCTCCCGTCTGCGAGGAGATGCCGACGCCAATATTAGTGGTTTATCCATTGTCGCTCTCTCCTTCCACAGCGTCAATCACACGGGTGCACAATGCCGCCAGCTCCGATAACGTGGTAACCGCCCCTGCTTCCCGGCGCAGTCCGGCTGCGCCACGCAAGCCGTTCATGTACCATGCCGCATGCTTGCGTGCCTCCAACAAGGCTACCCGTTCCCCTTTATAGGAAGCAGTCAGCTCCGCCTGTCGCATCAGCACCGCCATCCGCTTGGCAATAGGCGGATCCGGCAAGAGAGTGCCGTAGTTGAGATAGGCCTCGATCTGCTGAAATATCCACGGACGTCCCAACGCCCCCCGTCCCACCATGATGAGATCGCAGCCGGTCTGCTCATACAGATCGGCCGCACTCCTGGCATCGGTAACATCACCGTTGCCGATTACCGGAATAGAAATCGCCTGCTTTACCTGTCGGATGATATCCCAGTCAACCGGAGGAGCATACATCTGATCGCGGGTACGTCCGTGAACGGTCACGGCATCGGCGCCGCCGGCCTGGCAAGCCAAAGCCACCTCTACGGCGTTTACCTGCGTTTTATCGTAGCCTTTGCGGATCTTGGCGGTCACCGGCACCGGGACCGCCTCCTTGACGGCTTTTACAATGCGCTCACACAAGGATGGTTCTCTCATAAGGGCACTGCCGCAGTGATTACCGGCAATCTTGGGGGCAGGACAACCAAAATTAATATCGATCCAGTCGGGGTGAAAATCCATCGCCAAGACCGCTGCACGAGCCATCGTCTCCGGGTCATCCCCAAACAGCTGTACCGCCGCCGGGCGAATGTCCTCATCCAAGCACAGAAGGTCGGCGCTTTTTCTGTCACCGTAGGTCAGCCCCTTACTGCTGACCATCTCCCCCACCACAAAAGCGGCGCCATAGTCAAAGCAGAGGCGCCGAAAAGCACGGTCGGCCACGCCGGCCATCGGAGCCAGCGCCGCTTTACCCTTGATCTCCACATTGCCTATCAACACCGCACGAACACATCCTTCTTGATTTATCTTCCCTATTATACACGTTTTCTTTTCTTCTGGCTACCTTTTTCTTGCAATTCGTTATAACAAGTTCTATAATGAGGTGAGAATCGCACAGAAAGAAGGAAAAAACATGCTCAGCACCCGTGTAAAAAGCGACCTGCTGGATGCCTACCGTTACACGGTGGAGCTTCACGCCCATACCAGTCCGGTCAGCCGTTGTGCAGACTTTTCCCCCGAAGAAACCATCGCCCGTTATCGTGCTTTGGGTGTGGACGCTGTGGTTATCACCAACCATGCACAGCCACAGCACAAAGACATGTCTCAGGAGGAATGGGTTTCCTTTTACTGCAACGACTACGTCCGGGCCAAGCTGGCCGGCGAGCAGCTGGGTGTACACGTTCTGTTGGGACTGGAAATGCGGTTCCCAGACAGCAATAACGATTACCTGGTGTATGGCGCAGATGAAGCCTTTGTGCGCAAAGCGTGGGAGTACCTGGATAAGGATCTGCACACCTTCTACACCCAGTGTACACAAGACGATCGGGTGATCGTACAAGCACACCCATTCCGTAAGGGTATGGTACTGGCCGATCCGGCAGATCTGGACGGCATTGAGGTATACAATATGCATCCCGGTCACAACTCCGGCATCGCCTTGGCTGCGCGGCATCAAGCTCGGGTAGGAGGTATTGTTACGGGAGGCACCGACTTTCACCACGAAGGCCATCAAGGCGGTATCCTGGCGTGCTTCAAAGAACGACCGGACGATTCCTATGCCTTAGCGAGAATGCTTCGCAGTGGCGATTATATACTTCAAATGGGCAATACGGTGATCCTGCCATAGACCCGAGGAGGAAACAAGATGAAAAAGCTGACCTCTCTGCTCCAATACCTTTGTATTATCGCTTGTGCGGCGCTCAGCGCCTTTAGTTTTCATCTATTCGTTCTGCCAAACAGTTTTGCACCCAGTGGACTCAATGGTATCGCCACCATGGTGCAGTATGCCTTTGACTTTAAGATTGGCTATCTCAATCTGCTCATCAATATTCCGCTGTTGCTTATTGGCTTCTTTGTCATTGGGCGTCGCTTTGCACTGCGTTCCGCCGCCTACACCATCACCTTTTCAGTGGTCATCCTATTGCTGGAGAAATTAGATCTGTCTCAACTGGCTTACCACACGGATAACGGTACCAGTATCGTACTGGCTCCCGTTGCAGCCGGCGTGATCGGCGGCTTCGTGTATGGCATGGTTATTAAGCTTAGCGGCTGTACGGGCGGCACCGATATCATCGCCGCCTTTATCCATAAAAGGCGTCCGTATCTCAACCTGATGTGGATCATCTTTTCAATCAATGCATTGGTCGCTATCATCTCCTATTTCGTCTACAATCTGCGGCCAGAACCTGTTCTTTGCTGTCTCATTTACAGCTTTGTCATCGGCCGAGTGAGTACCGCCATTCAGCAAGGAGGCAAAGAGGCCGTTAAGTTTGAGGTCATCACCGATAATGCTGAAGAACTATCCGAGCGACTCATCCACGATCTGCACCACAGCGTCACGGTGATCCCTGCCGTCGGCATGTATTCACATATGGGCAAGCAGATCATCCTTTGCATCGTCAACAAGCATCAAGTGGTATCCTTTCAGCATATTCTACGGGAATTTCCCGGCACCTTCGCCTACATATCCACCGTACGAGAAACGCTGGGCAACTTTAAAAATATACAACCAGATAGTCTTCCAAAACACCCAATAACAACACAGAAAAAGGACGGTTGCTCGTAAAGCAACCGTCCTTTACACGTGCGCCGTTTTACTCCTGGCTAAACTCATCCTTGCCAACGCCGCAAAGCGGACAGACAAAATCGTCCGGCAGGTCAGTGAACTTCGTGCCGGGGGCAATGCCGTTGTCGGGATCGCCCGTCGTCTCGTCGTAGACCCAGCCGCACACATCACACACATACTTCATTCCGTTTCACCTCCTACTATTATCTGATTTCTTCAAAATCTGAAGCGCCGTGCTTACACAGAGGACAAATAAAGTCCTCAGGGAGCACATCTCCCTCATATATATACCCACAGATCTTGCAAACATACCCTTTTTTTCCTTCCGTCTGGGGCTTCGGCTTCACGTTCTCATGATAATACGTATACGTCATCGTCTCACGGTCGGAAAGCACACGAGCTTCGGTCACGGAGCAGATAAACATGCCATGCGTGTCCAGATCCACGTACTGTTCCACCTTAAGGGACATAAAGGAATTGATATACCGAGGCAGGAAGACAAGGCCGTTATCCGAACGAAGCGGCGTACAATCGGCAAACTTATCCACATGCCGGCCGCTGGCAAAGCCAAACTTTTCGAACACCGAGAAGGGCGCATCCTGGGTCAAACAGTTAATGTTCATACGACCGGTCTGCCGGATCACGTGGTGAGAATAGTTCTCTTTATTAATCGTCACGGCAATACGATTGGGGGTGTTGGTGACCTGCGTCACCGTATTGACGATCAAGCCATTATCCTTCTTGCCATCGTTGGAAGTAACCACGTATAGGCCGTAGCCGATGTTGAAGAGTGCCGTCAGGTCGTTTTTATTAGCCGTGGAATCCTGTTGCGCCAGATAGTCCTTGCACAGTTCATTCGCCAGGATGTTCAGCTGCTCAGTGCTGTCACTGTCAAGGGCGGACGTAATGTGAACAACCGTCTCCGCGAGTGTCAAGTTATTGCACTTTACAAGCATCTCACGCATCACCTTGGCCGCTAAAGGTGCCCAGCTGCCGTTCTCCATCAACGCTACCGTGCGGTTTTGATAATTTCGCTCGGTTAGGTGATCGATAAACTGCCGCATAAAGGGGAACACGTCGGCATTATAGGTGGTGGTCGCCAGCACCAGCTTGGAATAGCGGAAGGCGTCCTCTACAGCCTCGGCCATATCACAACGGGCCAGATCATTGACCACCACCTTGGGGCAGCCGTTGGCCTTGAGCTTGTCTGCCAGCTGCAGCACTGCCTTACGGGTGTTTCCGTATACCGAGGTGTAGGCAATCACAATACCTTCCGATTCCGGTTGGTACGAGGACCAGGTGTTGTACAGGTTGAAATATTCGCTTAAATCGCCACTCAACACAGGCCCGTGGAGAGGGCAAATGGTTTGGATATCCAGAGCCGCCGCTTTTTTAAGAAGGTTCTGTACCTGCACACCGTATTTGCCTACGATACCGAAGTAATAGCGACGGGCTTCACACGCCCATTCCTCTTCCACATCCAATGCGCCAAACTTACCGAATCCATCCGCCGAAAACAGCACCTTATCCGTGCTGTCGTAAGACACCATAACCTCCGGCCAATGGACCATGGGGGCCATGACAAAGGACAGGGTGTGGCGGCCAAGAGACAAGGTATCCCCTTCCCCTACTACCAACTGACGATCGGCAAAATCGGTGCCAAAGAAGCCCTTCATCATGATAAAAGCCTTAGCGGTCGCCACCAGACGTGCGCCCGGGTAGGCCTTAATAAAGTTGGCAATATTGGCGGAGTGATCCGGCTCCATGTGCTGTACTATCAGATAATCCGGCTGGCGGCCCTCCAGCACGTTCTGAATATTATCCAGCCATTGATGGGTAAATGCGGCATCCACCGTATCCATAATGGCGATTTTTTCATCTATAATGGCGTATGAATTATAAGCCATACCGTTGGGGACAGCATATTGCCCCTCAAACAGGTCGATGGCATGGTCGTTAACACCAACATAACGAATGCTGTTGGTAATCGTCATGAGTCTACGCCTCCTTTATGATGCATAGTATATCATTAAAAGTATCAATTATGAAAGAAATGAGCAAACGCCTCCCACCGGGAGTATCCGATGGGAGGCGTTCTCAGGTCAAATCAAACGATCCGATCGGAGATCAGACGTTCTGGGCGTACAATTCACCCAGACGAACCAGATGCTCGTAACGAGCCATCGCAGTCTCCTCTGCCTTGGTGAACAGCTCCTCAGCACGCTCCGGGAAGGAACGAGTCAGGGACGCATAGCGAGCCTCGTTGAGGATGAAGTCACGGTAGCTGGCGGAAGGAGCCTTGCTATCCATGGTGAAGGGGTTCTTGCCCTCGGCCTTAGCCGCAGGGTTGAAGCGGAACATATTCCAGTAGCCGCAATCCACAGCCTTCTTCATCTCAGCCTGGCAGTTGACCATACCACCCTTGATGGAGTGCATCTCGCAGGGAGAGTAACCGATGATCAGAGAGGGACCCGGATAAGCCTCGGCCTCGGCAATCGCCTTGATGGTCTGGTTCATATCCGCACCCATAGCGATCTGGGCAACATAGATGTAACCGTAAGACATGGCAATCTCCGCCAGGCTCTTCTTGGCGATAGCCTTACCGGCAGCGGCAAACTGAGCCACCTGACCGATGTTGGAAGCCTTGGAAGCCTGACCGCCGGTGTTGGAGTACACCTCGGTATCGAAGACCATGACATTGACATCTTCGCCGGCAGCGAGGACGTGATCCAAGCCACCGAAGCCGATGTCGTAGGCCCAGCCGTCACCGCCGAAGATCCAGACGGACTTCTTGGACAGATACTCCTTGTTAGCCAGGATATCCTTGACAGCGCAGCAACCGCAATCCAGCTTCTCCAGCTCGGCAACCAGCGCCTTGGTAGCGGCGGTGTTGGCCTCGCCATCGTTAACGGTGTTCAGATAAGCCTCGCAAGCAGCCTTCACAGCATCGGAAGCCTTATCGGAAGCGGCGACCTCCTTAACCTCGTCAATCAGACGGGCACGGATAGCCTTCTGACCGAGGTACATACCATAGCCGTGCTCGGCGTTGTCCTCAAACAGGGAGTTCGCCCAAGCAGGACCATGACCGTCCTTGTTGGTGGTATAGGGAGAGGTAGCGGCAGGGCCACCCCAGATGGAGGAACAACCGGTGGCGTTGGAGATGTACATGCGATCACCGAACAGCTGGGTGATCAGACGAGCATAAGCCGTCTCAGCACAGCCGGCGCAGGAGCCGGAGAACTCGAGCAGAGGCTTCTTGAACTGGCTGGCGATCACCGTCTTGCCGGTGGTCTCGGGCTTCTCAGAAACGTTAGCCACACAGTAGTCGAAAACCTCCTGCTGAGCAGCCTGGCTCTCCTGAGCGACCATCTTAAGGGAGTTGGTGGGGCAAACGCCTACGCAGACGCCGCAACCCATACAGTCGAGAGGAGATACGGCCAGCGTGTAGGTGTAGTTGGTCTTGATGACCGGCTTGGGAGCCTTCTTCATCGCAGCGGGAGCTGCGGCAACCTCGGCCTCGTCCATCGCGAAGGGACGGATGGTGGCGTGGGGGCAAACGAAGGCACACTTGTTACACTTGGCACAAGTAGTGGGATTCCACTCAGGAACCATCACGGCAACGCCGCGCTTCTCATAAGCGGCAGCGCCCTGCTCGAAGGTACCGTCGGCATGATCCATAAACACGGATACGGGCAGGCTGTCGCCGTCCATCTTACCAACCGGCTTCATGATGCCGTCAACCATCTTGACCAGCTTAGCAGGACCGTTCTCGGACTCGGTAACAACATCGTCCTCGGCGGTAGCCCAATCGGCAGGAACGTCGATCTTAACAAAAGCGGTGGCACCGGCATCGATGGCCTTGTGGTTCATGTCCACGATATCCTGGCCCTTCTTGAGGTAGGACTTGGTGGCCGCATCCTTCATGTACTGGATGGCTTCCTCCTGGGGCATAACCTTGGCCAGGGTGAAGAAAGCAGACTGCAGGATGGTGTTGGTACGCTTGCCCATACCGATCTCGATCGCCAGATCGATGGCGTTGATGGTGTAGAGCTGGATGTTGTTCTTAGCGATGTAGCGCTTAGCTTCAGCGGGCATATGCTCGTTAAGCTCCTCAGCAGACCACTGGCAGTTGATCATGAAGACACCGCCGGGCTTCACATCGTTGACCATCTTGTAGCCCTTGATGACATAGGACGGGTTGTGGCAAGCCACAAAGTCGGCCTTGTTGATGTAGTAGGGGCTCTTGATGGGCTTGTCACCAAAGCGCAGGTGGCTGATGGTGATACCGCCGGTCTTCTTGGAGTCGTACTGGAAGTACGCCTGCACATACTTGTCGGTGTGGTCACCGATGATCTTGATGGAGTTCTTGTTGGCGCCGACAGTACCGTCGCCGCCCAGACCCCAGAACTTACACTCGATGGTGCCTTCCGCAGCGGTGTTGGGCGCTTCCTTCTCCTCCAGAGACAGGCCGGTAACGTCGTCGACGATACCGATGGTGAACTGAGCCTTGGGAGCATCCTTAGCCAGCTCGTCGTACACAGCGAACACGCTGGAAGGAGGCGTATCCTTGGAACCCAGACCGTAACGGCCGCCGGTCACGCGAATGTCGCCGCGGCCCTGGGTAGCCAGAGCAGTAACAACATCCATGTACAGAGGCTCGCCCAGAGAGCCAGGCTCCTTGGTGCGGTCCAGAACGGCGATCTTCTTAACGGTAGCAGGAATAGCCGCCGCCAGTCTGTCAGCCGCGAAGGGACGATACAGACGGCACTTAACCAGACCGACCTTCTCGCCCTTGGCCAGCATGTAGTCGATGACTTCCTCGATGACGTCGCAGATGGAGCCCATGGCCACGATCACGCGCTCAGCATCGGGAGCACCGTAGTAGTTGAACAGCTTGTAGTCAGTGCCCAGCTTGGCGTTGACCTTGTCCATGTACTCCTCGACGATGGCAGGAACTGCCTCGTAGTACTGGTTACAGGCCTCGCGGTGCTGGAAGAAGATGTCGCCGTTCTCGTGAGAACCGCGCATCACCGGGCGCTCCGGGTTAAGAGCACGCTTGCGGAACGCATTAACAGCGTCCATATCGCACATCTCTTTGAGATCCTCATAATCCCAGATCTGGATCTTCTGAATCTCGTGAGAGGTACGGAAACCGTCGAAGAAGTTCAGGAAAGGCACACGACCCTTGATCGCAGCCAGGTGAGCCACGGCACCCAGATCCATGACCTCCTGCGTGTTGGTCTCAGCCAGCATCGCAAAACCGGTCTGACGGCAGGCGTACACGTCGGAATGGTCACCAAAGATGTTCAGCGCGTGAGAAGCCACACAACGGGCAGACACGTGGAACACGCAGGGCAGCAGTTCGCCGGCGATCTTGTACATGTTGGGG
>SVPB01000046.1 GCA_015066065.1 Oscillospiraceae bacterium
CTGCTCTACCAACTGAGCTATCTGGGCAAATTTGGCGACCCGGAACGGGCTCGAACCGTCGACCTCTAGCGTGACAGGCTAGCGTTCTAACCAGCTGAACTACCGGGCCAGATACCAAAATGTGGTGGAAACAACAGGGCTCGAACCTGTGACCCCCTGCTTGTAAGGCAGGTGCTCTACCAGCTGAGCTATGCTTCCGTACCTACCGTCGCGTTCCGGCGACGGTGTCTATCATACACCAGCAGGGCTGGTTTGTCAAGAGTTTTTTACCATTTTAAAAAGAAATTTATCCTCTACAGGGTAAAGGCGTCTCCATCGTTGGCGATTACCGTAGAAAACGGGAATTGAGGACAAAGAGGCAGCATCTCTTCCGCCGTATTGGGACGCACATGATGAAAAATCAGCTGCTTTGTCCGGCAGCGACTAAAAATGGAAACAGCGCTGGACGGAGTGAAGTGGGTCAGCTCGCTGATGATCACGTCAAACTCCTCTGTGAAAGCCACAGCAGGAAAATCGTGGGCATCCTCCGTCAGGTCTCCGGTAAGAAGCAACCGCTTGCCTTCTGCAGTAATATAAAAGGCGTACGATGGAGCGTTCTCGTAGGCGATGTGCTCGGTGGGGATCGCCTCCACCGTCACGACGCCATCGTCAAACACAAGGCCGGGGTGCACCGTATGGGCATCCAGACGTTCCAGACGCTTGCCACGGCTATGCATGGCGTAACACCATGCCTTAAACGGCTCGATAGCTTCCTCCTCCGCAAAATATACCGGCAGTCTCTCGCCATTCTTCATAACGGCGGTAAAAGTATCAAACAAACCGGGCAATCCGCCGGCGTGATCACCGTGCATGTGGGTAAGAAACACCGCCTGTATTGCTGCGTACGGTAAGCCGCGCCGCCGCATCAGACCAGCCACCGGGGCACCGCAATCAAACACATAGAGCCGTTCCCCCACCCTGAGCAGGGTGGCGGAGCAAAAGCGATCCGGTTCCGCTATGCCATGGCTGGTGCCCAGCATGATCAGTTCCATGGGCTTATCCCTCCTCGCGAACGGCCAATGCCGCCACGTCTTCCTTTGTAAAGGTATATACCTTGTCACAGAAACGGCAGGTCACCTGCGCCTTGCCGCTGTCATCCGGCAGTCCAAGCAGCTCTTCCTTAGGCAGTGCCAGCAGGGCGCCTTCCACCTTACGACGGGAGCAGGCACAGCGATAGGTGGTGTCGTAGGTATCCAGCACATCAAACGCCATCCCGTCCAGCGCTACCCCGATGATGTCCTCCGGCGTCATGCCCTCAGCCAGCATGGTGGTGACGGGGCGCAGCTTCTGCACATTTTGTTCCACCCGGTCGATAACGTCGCCGGGGCAGAACGGCAATAGCTGCAACAGCAGACCGCCGGCTACCTGCACCGACAGATCGGGGTTGACCAGCACACCCAGAGCGCACACGGTAGGGGTCTGCTCGCTGGTAGCATAGTAAGAGGTGATATCCTCAGCAATCTCACCGGAGACCAGCGGAATACAGCCAATATACGGCTCGGTGGTGCCGGTTTCCCGCATCACGTACAGCTGACCATCGGTGCCTACCGCACCGCTAACGTCCAGCTTGCCATTGGGCTTAAGCGGAATCTCCACCACCGGATTCTGCACATAGCCGCGCACATTACCGTGGCTGTCGGATACCGCCATCACGGTGCCGGCAGGGCCGCCCCCGGCCAGCTTGAGGGTCAAGGACTCGTGCTCCCCCTTGAGCATCACGCCCATCATAGAAGCGGCCGTCAGCAGACGGCCCAAAGCGGCGGTAGTCACCGCCGAGGTCTGATGAATACGCTCCGCCTCGGACACGATGTCCTTGGCATCCAAAAACATAGCCATCACCGTGGCATCACGGGTCAGGCAACGCAGTAGTTTACCCATACTGTATTTACTCTCCGTTTCGTTGGCAAATGGCCCGGTTACGGGCTACGAACACCCAGCGATCCGCTTGCTCGTCCGGCATATCAAAGCTCCGTTCTCCATACACCGCTTCCAGATCAAAGCCAGCCTCCGTCAGCAGGCGCTTCCAGGTGGTCATGGCGTACGCACGCTCACGCACCTCGTCGGTGTAGCGCTGATAGGTGCCGTCCTCTTCCAGAAAGAAATCCAGCTGCATAGACACCTCGCCGTTAGAAGAGGAGTAACGATTACGCCACACACACAGAAACTCCGGCAACTCGTATACAAAGGCGTTGTCGCCCAAGGTCACGGCGTGCTTATGGGGGGTGTTGACATCAAAGATCAGCAGACCTCCAGGGGCGATAAAGAGTCCCAGACGGCGAAATATCTCGGAAAGATCCGCCGTATCCAGAATATGGCTGAGGCTATCCAGCAGGCACACCGCACCATCCACCGTCCCGTACAGGTCAAGCTCACGCATATCCTGGCACAGGAACAAAACGTCCTCCCCTGCCTCGGCGGATTTTTCCCGAGCGATGGCCAGCATATCCGCTGAGCCATCCACCCCGATGACATCCACGCCCCGACTGGAGAGTTCCAGCGAAAGACTGCCGGAACCGCAAGCCAGATCCAGCAGCTGGTTAGCTGTGCCGCCATGACGAGAAAACACCTCCAGCAGATACTCTGCCCAAGCGGCGTAATCCACGTCCTCGGTCAGTGCATCATAAAAGGCGGCAAAGGCACCGTAACCGTTCATTCCTGATTCGCCTTGCTTTCTTCCATACGGGAAAAGATCATGGGATAGGCGTCACAACCGTATTCCAACGACCGATTAACACGGCTGATGGTTGCGGTAGAAGCACCCGTCTGCTTGACAATATCGCTGTACACTCGCTTATCGCTGAGCATCTTGGCTACCACAATGCGCTGAGAAAGAGCTTTGATCTCCGTAACCGTGCACAGATCCTCAAAAAACTTGTAACACTCATCCATCGTACGCAGCTGCAGGATGGCCTCAAATAAAAAATCGGCCTCAGGGCTCTTGATCTTATAGTTCACAGAAGGTACCTCCGTTCCTGAGATTCTCCTATTATTGTACACGATTACTTTCGCAATGTAAAGAGTTAAATTGCGAAAATGTAAAAAGAAACAGCTGTCCGCAGACAGCTGTTTCAATCATTACGCTAAAGTCACTTTATGGAATACTTTTTTACCCTTGCGGATAACCATTTCGCCGTCGGTGAAATCAGCGGCGGTAATGACAGCGGTCGGATCGGTGACCTTCTGGTCGTTGACCGACACGCCGCCTTGCTGTACCAGGCGACGAGCTTCCCCCTTAGAGGGTGCCAGGCCCACCGTGACCATCATATCCAGCAGGCCCATGCCGTCACCAATGACCACCGCAGTGGTGGGCATATCGGCGTTACTGCCGGCGCCGGCAAACAGCGCCCGGGCCGCCTGGCGAGCCTTTTCCGCCTCCTCTTCGCCGTGTACCAGCTTGGTCAGCTCATAAGCGAGGATCTCCTTGGCGGTGTTAAGCTGACTGCCTTCCCAAGCATCCATCTTGTCAATCTCCTCCAAGGGAAGGAAGGTGAGCATCCGGATGCACTTGAGCACATCCTGGTCGCCCACGTTGCGCCAATACTGGAAGAAATCGTAGGGGGAGGTCTTGTTGGGATCCAGCCACACGGCACCGCTGGCGGTCTTGCCCATCTTTTTGCCCTCGGAATTGAGCAACAGCGTAATGGTCATGGCATGAGCGTCCTTGCCCAGCTTACGGCGGATGAGCTCGGTGCCGCCCAGCATATTGCTCCACTGGTCGTTGCCACCAAACTGCAGATTACAGCCATGGGTCTGGAACAGACGATAGAAGTCATAGGACTGCATGATCATGTAGTTGAACTCCAGGAAGGAGAGGCCCTTCTCCATACGCTGCTTATAGCACTCCGCACGCAGCATGTTGTTGACCGAGAAGCAAGCGCCCACCTCACGCAGAACCTCCACGTAGTTGAGATCCAGCAGCCAATCGGCGTTGTTGACCATCTGTGCCTTGCCCTCGCCAAACTCAATGAAGCGTTCCATCTGCTTCTTGAAGCAATCACAGTTGTGCTGGATGGTCTCCCGGGTCATCATGGAACGCATATCCGTGCGTCCGGAGGGGTCACCGATCATAGCGGTACCGCCGCCAATCAGCGCAATAGGCTTGTTGCCGGCCATCTGCAGCCGCTTCATCAGACACAGCGCCATGAAGTGACCCACGTGTAAGCTGTCGGCGGTGGGATCAAAGCCAATATAGAAGGTAGCTTTGCCGTTATTGATCAGTTCTTTGATCTCGTCCTCGTCGGTCACCTGGGCAATCAGGCCGCGGGCAACCAGTTCGTCGTAAATGGTCATGGTATACTCTCTCCTTACGGTAAAATAAAAGCCCTCTGCGGCTGTTACACCGCAGAGGACGATGGGTCGATCGTGGTACCACCTCTGTTCGCACACCGGAATGTGCCTCGGGGACAAATAGCTTGTCCGGCGCGATAACGGGCGCATACGGCTCCCCTACTACGCCACAGCGGCGGTTCAGATCGCAGCTCCGGGGGGTACTTGGGCAACCAGGCTTTCCTGCCTCGCAGCTACCGGCAGGTCTCTGAAAAAGGAATCTCGTTGCTTACTTTGGCCCCATCACAGCCATTGGGGTTATTTAATCATATTTGAGGCCTTTTGTCAAGAGGGAATTACGGTGACCCCGTCATATCGCACAATGCCTACCCCATCGGCGTAGTGAACGGTCAGGGTATGCACCTCGGTGCGACCGTTTTGGTAAGCCACCGCAAAGGTGGCCGTATGTTCCGGCAGGGTAAACGTCGGGTCTTCCGCCAACGTCTGTAACAGTTCGGCACTCGGTTTCCAGGCCAGCGTCAACCTTCCCTTTCCTGACTGCACGTCTTTGTATACGGTATGACACACCTCACCCGGCAGGGTGATCTTCTGTCCGTACACCCAGCAGGTATCCCCATTGACCGGTTTTTCCGCCTGATGCAGACTGCCGTCAGCCGCCATAAATCCAAACGGCACCGTCTTGCCCGCCAGCGACGGCGAAAGGATCCCCACCTCCATCTGCCCGTAGGGAGACGAACAAGCGGCAGTCACTTCGGTCACCTCGTTCCAATCCTCCACCTGTAAGAGAAAGCCGTTGGTCGCCAGGTAGGAGATAAGCGTATCATCCAGGTGCAGCGCCGACGAGCGCAGGGTGTACCCCTGCTGTGCCCAAACGATCTGCACCTTTTCCTGCTCCTCCCGGCGTTCCTCCATCATCTGCCGGATCTCTTCCTCACTAAAACCACTCACGTCGGTAGCCGTGATGGCGAAATCCATCGTATCCCCCACCGCCATCACCGCGTCGCGGATGCCGTCGTTATCTTGGCGCAGGGTGTGAACGGCGCTGTAGCTGGGCAATACCACCGTTTCGGTCAGCGGTTGGGACGGCGTTGCCGTCAGCGGCCGGTCAAGGCTGACGCTGACAGCCGTCACCAACACGAAAGCAGCACCCATGGCTGCTACCACCCCCACCACCCGGCGGCGGTGATGCCGTTCTTTTTCCTCTTTTTCAATACGCCAGAGGACATCCTCGGCAAAACGCTCATAAGATCTCATGGTCAAAGCCCTCCTTTATCAATTCTTTTTTGAGAGATTGTCGGGCACGGTACAGCAGGGTGTCTACCCCGTGTACGCTCTTGTGCAGAATAGTCGCCACCTGCGCATGAGAAAAGTCTTCGAAATACACCAGCCACAACGCTTGACGGTATTCCGGCGTCAAATGGTTCATAGCGGTATACAACATCGCTTGCCGTTCCTGCGCTACGTAAGCAGCTTCCAGATCGGCCGCCTCTGCCGGCAATTCCGGTACCGTATCCAGCGATACGGTGCGCCTTTTGTTACGACGAATATGGTCGATGGCCATCCGTCTGCCGATGGTATACAGCCATGTCTTGAACGAGCCACCGCCTTTATCTTTTGGACGTTTTAGCCCCAGTTTAACAAACACATCTTCGGCCAACTCTTCCGCCGTATGCACGTCACCGACAATGCCGGTCAGATACATAATAAGACCATCCCGGTACAGACGGATGATCTCTACCAAGCCTTGTTCATCCCCTGCCAAATAGCGCTGATACCATTCCGTTCCGTCACACACAGACATCCCTCCTTTAAACGATCCGAGAGCTCTCACCTCTTACACGTAAAAAGCACAAAACCTTCACACAAAAAAGGCGGCAGAATTTTCTGCCGCCTTTCAAATTATACCTGTGCCCGTGTGAACATCTCCTGCGCCGCTGACAAGGTGGTGTCGGTGGCTTCGCCACCGATGATGCGTGCCAGCTCCTGCAGGCGTTCCGGCTGTTCCAGAGGATCTACATGAGTAAAGGTGCGTCCCTCAGTGACGTTCTTACTCACCATCAGGTGGGTGTGGCCGCAAGCGGCAATCTGTGCCAGGTGGGTGACACACAGTACCTGCCGGGTGCCGGCGATCTGCCGCAGCATGGCACCCACACGGGTGGCTGCACGGCCGGAAATACCGCTGTCCACCTCGTCAAACACCAGCGTATCCACGTCATCCACGTCTGCCAATACGCTCTTAAGGGCGAGCATAATACGGGATAATTCGCCGCCGGAGGCGGTGCGTGCGATGGACTTCGGCGGTTCACCCGGGTTGGAGGAAAGCAGAAACTCCACCTTGTCCCCACCAATCGCCGTCAGGGCGGTGGGTTCAATGGACACCGCCAGACGCACATGCGGCATATCCAGCAACGCCAGCTGTCGGCATACGTCCTCCTCAAAGCGGACGGCCGCCTGCCGTCGGGCTTCGGTAAGCTTCCGGGAAGCGGCAATGGTGGCATCGCGAGCTATATCCGACTGCCTTTGCAGGTCCTCCAAATACGCATCATTGGAGTGAATAGCCTCCAACTGTCCTTGCAAATCTTCTCGTTTTTTGAGCACATCCGCCTCGTCTACGCCGTATTTGCGCACCGTACGCTGAATAACCGCCAAGCGATCCTCCAGCGCTGACAAGGCATCCTCGTCAAACGCCAGATTCTCCTCTGCCTGCCGTGCCTCCTCTGCGCACGCCTGTACATCGTACAGGGCGCTCTGCAAACGGGTGGACAGCTCCATGAGTTCATCCGACACGGTACCGGCTGTATGCAAGGCCGCCACCGCATCCGAAAGCAGTGCCAAAGCTCCCAGCGTATCCCCTTCGCCTCCATCCATGGCACCGCGCACCTGCTGGAGAAGGCCGGCCAGCTTGCCGGAATGACGCGCTAACTCCCGACGGGAAAGCAGGGTCGCTTCCTCCCCCGGCTGCAGAGCTGCCGCATCGATCTCTTCGATCTGACGGGTTAACAGAGAGGCTTTATACTCTTTTTCTTCTTCATCCATCGTGGCTGCCTTGATCGCCCGGCGAATACGGCAATACGTCTGGTATTCCTGTTCATAGGCATCCCGTACCGACTGCAGGTCACCCAACCGATCCAAGTAAGCCACATGACGTTCCGGCTGTAACAGCACTTGGTTCTCGTGCTGACCATGAATGTTGACCAGCATGCGACCGATGAGACGCAGGGTAGACACGGTGGCTGGGCGGCCGTTAATACGGCTCTGTCCTTTGCCGTCCGCCGTCAAGCTACGCTGAACCAGCAAACTCCCATCCTCTTCGGGGGCAAACCCTTGCTCCTCCAAGGCCGCCACAACCGGCGCCGGCAGGTCGGTAAACACCGCCGCTATAAACGCCTTATCTGTACCGGCTCGCACCACATCACGGGTGATGCGCTCGCCCAGCACGGCGTTGATGGCATCAATGACAATGGACTTGCCGGCACCGGTCTCGCCGGTGAGCACCAGCAGCCCCTTGTCAAAGGCGATATCCGCCTTTTCGATGACCGCCACGTTTTCTATATGCAGACTTTGCAGCATACGTCCTCTTACCTTTCTGTGTCGCTGAGCATCTTCTTGAGCTCCAGCACCAGTTCTTCCGCATCCCGTTCGCTGGTCACCACGCAGATAAAGGTGTCATCCCCGGCCAGCGTACCAATGACCTGCTTCCAATGCAGGGAATCCATGGCCGCACAAGCCGCCTGTGCCATACCGGTCAGGCAATGGACCACCACGATGTTCTGCGCATACTGCACATTGATGACCGAATCAGAAAAGATGGAATGGAACCGGGCAGAAATATGCTCTTCCCCACCACGGGCGGTGCTGTAGTGGTAGCCACCGGCCGCATCGGGGGTCTTGATGAGCCGCAGCTCCTTAATATCGCGGGATACGGTGGCCTGCGTCACGTTGTATCCGGCCTCTCGCAGCAGTCTCTGCAGTTCCTCCTGAGTCTCCACGCTGGTATTATTGATGATCTCTAAGATCTTAGCATGTCGTCTTGTTTTCATGGTTTCCTCCTGCCAAGCATTTTCTGTTCCAGCACATCGTAAAAGGTAGCGGACTTGAGACGAATCAGCCGTGCGGTACGATCAGCCCGTGCTACCGTCAGCCGATCAGTAGAAGCGATGATCACATTTTCCTCCCCATCCACCGTCAGGTAGGCGGTCTCCTCATCCGAAGCCAATGCCCGTACTGTCAGCCGGGCAGAAGCCGGGAGGATCATCGGCCGGGTATGCACCGAATGAGGACAGACGGGGGTCACCAGCAGGCAGTCCACCTGCGGATCCACCACAGCTCCCCCGGCAGACAAGGAATAAGCGGTAGAGCCGGTAGGCGTAGCGATAATGATGCCGTCGCCACAGCAGGACAACAGCTCCCGGCCTTCCGCCGATACCTCCGTATCCAGCAGGCGGGATAAACCACCCCGGGAGATAACTGCTTCGTTCATCGCCAGATATGTATGCGTCGTCTCCCCCTGATGCACCGTAATCTCCAGCAAGAGGCGATCATCGGTGGTGTAATCACCCTCAAGCAACCGGGGGAGCTGCTCTAATTCATCCTTCTCCAAGCCGGCTAAAAAGCCCAGATGACCGCCGTTGATGCCTAATACCGGGCGATCGGCAGCCGCCGCCGACTTGGCCACATGCACGATCGTACCGTCGCCGCCTATGGCGATCGCCAGCTCACATGCAGCCAACGCCTCGGTAATGGCGGCAGAAGAAGGCAGAGCGCCCGGACGGGTCACCGCCTGCACCTGCGCACCGGCTTGCTGCAAGCACTGGCAGACAGCGTCAAACAACGCCGCCGAGGAAGCCCGGTGCAGGTTGGGAATAACGGCTATACGCATCTTCATTCACCCCTTTAGTGCGGAAAAAGCCTCAGTCACCAGTGTCGCCGTTGCTATCGGTACCGGCAACGCCGGTGGCTGGCCATACTTCAAAACCGCTAAATACTCAATGTTGCCTTCTCCCCCTGTGATGGGTGAAAAGGTCATATGCTTTACAGATAAAGAGAGCTGCTGGAACAGCAACAACTGCCGATCCAACACCTGACGGTGCACTTTGGGATCCTTGACGACCCCACGTTTGCCCACCCCGGCCTTGCCGGCCTCGAACTGCGGTTTAATCAAGCAGATCAACGTGGCATCGGGCGCCATATATGGCAGTACAGCCGGCAGAACATGCTCCAACGAAACAAAGGACACGTCCACGCACACACAATGGAGGGAGCCCGGCGTCACCGCCGAAGCTACCGCTTCACTACGGATATCAGTATCCTCCAGCACGGTGACCCGAGGATCACTCCGCAAACGAGGGTGCAGTTGATCATGCCCCACATCCACCGCATATACATGAGCAGCCCCCCGTTGCAGCATACAGTCGGTAAAACCACCGGTAGAAGCCCCCACGTCCATACAAATACAGCTATCCAGTGATAGGTCGCACACGGTCAACGCTTTTTCCAGCTTGTAACCGCCCCGTCCCACATACCGGGGAGCCGGCGCATGACAGACCACCGTCTGTCCGGGGGTCAGCCGGGTAGACGCCTTGGTAACCGGACGGCCATCCACCTCCACATATCCTTGCGCCAACAGCTCCTTAGCCTTTTCGCGGCCGGATGCATAGCCCTTTTCGACAAGATAAGCATCCAAGCGCTTGTCCATCTCATTCACCGGTGTACTCCTCCACAAAAGCGGCCACACCGGCGACATCCAAGCCGGTCGCCTCCAGACCCTGCGCCGTAGTGCAGGCACCCAGGGTGTGGTCAATGGCACGCACAGCATAACGGCCGGTATAGCCATGGAGCATCAAGCAGGCACCGAGATGCTCACCTACACCGCCCTGTCGTGCCGCTTCTTCGAAAAACAGCACGGTGGCGTACTGACCGGCAATGTCCACCACATCCTCCGGCAAGGGATGAATGCGATTGAGCTTAAGCACCGACAGATGCTCCCCGTTGCGCTGACGTTTGCGTACATACGCCTGCACCTCACCAAAGGTGCGCCCATAGGTTACCAGCAGAAGATTACGGCGCTTACTGTCCATGTAATCATAGTGCTTGTAGCTTGGCTCATAGTCCGCCAAGGCAGGCGATTCGCCCCCCTTGGGGTAGCGCACAGCCGCAATACCGTCGGTATCGTACAGCGCCTGACGCAGATTAAGCTCCAGCTCTTTAAAGGTGGAGGGAGCATACACCCAGGTGTGCGGAATCGCTCGCAGCATGGCCACATCGTACAAGCCTTGGTGGGTCTCTCCGTCATCCGGTACCACCCCAGCGCGGTCAATGGCCAATACCACGTGATTATTCATGATCGAGGTGTCGTTGAGCAGCTGGTCAAAGCTGCGCTGTAAGAAGGTGGAATACACCGCAAACACCGGCAGAAGGCCGCCACAGGCCATGCCGGAGGAAAAGGTCACCGCATGCCCCTCTGCAATACCGGCATCGAAAAAGCGCGTGGGAAACTCTTTGGAAAAGGCGTCCAGGCAGGTGCCCTTCTTCATAGCGGCCGTCACCGCTACGATGCGGTCATCCTCCCGGGCCAATTGGCAAAGCGTGTCGCCAAAATGAGCCGAAAAGCTGTCGCCGCCGACCTGAGCTGCCCCGGTTGCCGGGTCGAACACCCCAATACCGTGAAAAATATCCGGATTCTTTTCCGCCTCCGGGTAGCCTTTGCCCTTGACGGTGGTCACGTGCAACAGCACCGGCTTGCCGATGCTCTTGGCCGACAGCATTGCCTGCACCAGATCGTCCAGATCATGGCCATCCACCGGGCCAAGATACCGATAGCCCATCTTCTCGAAATAAGAGGTGTCGGTGAACAGAGAACGGCGCATCTTCTTCTTGAACCATTCCAGAAGATTACTGATGGGGTGGCCAATAAGCGGAATGCTCCGCAGGGTGGTGGCCACCTTCTGCTTCCACCGCACATAGCGCACCTTGGTGCGCAGACCGGACAGATACCGGGAAACAAAGCCCACATTCTGGCTGATAGACATCTTATTGTCGTTGAGGATCACCAGCAGGCGGTCCTCACTGCGGCCGGCGTTGCTCAACCCCTCATAGGCAAGGCCGCCGGTCATGGCGCCGTCACCGATGACCGCTACCGTGTAGCTGTCGTCGCCGGAGAGGGCTTTAGCCTTGGCGATGCCGTTAGCCGCCGAAATAGCCGTGGAGCTGTGACCGGTGATGAAGGAATCGTACTCGCTTTCCTCCGGTTTGGGAAACCCGGAAATACCGTCTTTCCGGCGCAAGGTATCAAACCGATCATACCGGCCGGTCAACAGCTTATGCGCATAGCACTGATGGCCCACGTCCCACACCACCGTGTCGGTGGGCAGACGGAACACACGGTGCAGTGCCACCGTCAGCTCCACCGTACCAAGATTGGACGCCAGATGGCCACCGGTAACCGATACCGTATCGATCATCTTCTGCCGCAGTTGATCACACAAAAGCGGCAGCTCGTCTTTATGCAGTTTTCGCACATCCTCCGGAGAACGGATCTCCTCAAGACTGACCATACTTACACCCTCTACCGTCCTTAATGATCCCGATCAAGTAACGCTTGCGCCAGATGACGCAAGGAATCCGCTTCTTCTCCAAACACCGTCAGCGCCTTGATCGCCTGCGCCGTGCGATCGGCGGCTAACCGGCGAGCCTCCTCAAGACCCAACAAAGAAACGTAGGTCACCTTCTGGTTGACCGCATCGCTGCCTACCGGCTTGCCCAGCTGCTCAGCAGTAGCGGTCACATCTAAAATATCGTCGATAATCTGGAAGGAGAGACCCACATTTTCGCCATACGCCCGGGCCGCCTCCTCCTGCACAGCATCGGCGCCGGCCAGGCGAGCTCCCATCACGCAGGCGGCCGTCAGCAAAGCGGCCGTCTTGCCTCTCTGCAGAGCTTCCAAGGTGGCGAGATCAATGTCTTTCCCCTCGCTCTGCAGGTCGATCACCTGACCACCCACCATACCGTCAATGCCGGCGGCATCCGCTAAGGCGGAGGCGGCTCTCAATGCGTTGTCAGCCGGGATGGAGGTCACGTTTGATGCACGCAGGACCGTCTCAAATGCCAGATTCAGCAGGCCGTCGCCGGCCAGGAGTGCCATGGTCTCCCCATACACCGCATGGGTAGAAGGGCGGCCACGACGCAAAGGACTGTTATCCATACACGGCAGATCATCGTGCACCAATGAATAGGAATGGATCATCTCAATAGCCGCCGCAAAAGGAAGGGCACCGGAAACATCGCCGCCACACAGACGGCAAAATTCCATCGTCAGGACCGGGCGGATGCGTTTACCTCCCCCCTGGCAGGCATACGCCATAGCCTCCGCCACGATGGTCTGCAGACCGCCGGTACTGGGCATATAGCGAGGCAAAGACTCCTCAAACAAGGTCAAATGCTGTTGTAACCGGGAAGTATACATCTTGATCACTCCTGCGAAAGCTCTTCGCCCATATCCTCGCCCTGCCGGTCGGACAGGGCCTCACCGGTACCGTTGCCTTCGGCGTCGGACAGCTTGATGATCTTCTGCTCTGCCTCACGCAGCAGCTTGGAACAATAAGCCGTCAGCCGGGTACCCTCTTCAAACAGTTTAAGGGAATCATCCAGTGTGCACTTGCCGCCCTCCAGGGCCGCCACAATCTGCTCCAGCCGGGTGATTGCCTTTTCGTAAGTCCATTCGGTAGTCATGATAATGATGCCTCCTCCACATTCTTGATCTCGCAGTCCAACGAGCCGTCTGCCACACGCAGACGGACCGTCTCCCCCACCGCTGTGCGGGAAACACTGTCCAGTACCTGACCGGACGAGGTATAACCAATGGCGTAGCCACGGCCGAGAACCTTAAGGGGACTTAAAGCGTCCAGCTTGGCAATGACGGCGGTTAACCGGCGATCTTCGCTACTAAGCTGTCGTTGAGCCGCACCGGCAAACCGCCGGGTCAGCAGATCCAGCCGCAGTCCCTGCTCCTCCACATAGTACCGAGGAGCCGACAAACAACGCTTTTCCCGTAATCGCTTAAGGGTCTGCTCCGCCGATTGCAGGCGGTTGTGACAGCCTATTGTCAGCCGGCTGTGCAAGGAGTCAAGGGCGGCTAACAAACGATGCTGATCCGGCACCGCCAATTCCGCCGCCGCAGAAGGGGTAGGCGCCCGGAGATCCGCCACAAAATCACAGATAGTGAAATCGGTCTCGTGTCCACGGCAGAAATGATCGGAATGGGCGAAGCGGCCACCGCACGAGCGACCGGTTCTTCGTTAAACGCCCACAGGTCTTCAATAGAACCGCCGCCACGACCGACAATGAGCACGTCGGCCGCTTGGCTGTCACCAAAGCGGCGAATCGCCTCCACAATGGAGGCTGCCGCCCCGTCACCCTGCACCAGCACCGGGCAGAACACCACCTGTGCCAAAGGATAACGGCGGCCCAAAACGTTGAAAATATCACGCACCGCTGCTCCGGTAGGAGAGGTGATGACGCCTACCCGGGTGGGATACGCCGGGAGGCGGCGCTTGCGGCTTTCGTCAAAAAGCCCCTCTGCCGCTAACCGCTTTTTGAGCTGCTCAAAGGCGATCTGTAAAGCGCCGACACCATCCGGCTGCATGTCCTCAATATAGATCTGAAAGGCACCGCCGGCCTCATACAAAGACACACGGGCCTTGACGATGACCTTCATGCCGTCCTCCGGTTTGAAAGCCAGCTTGGAGGCGTTGCCCCGGAACATGACCGCTTTGACGGCGGCGTTCTCATCCTTAAGGGACATATACATGTGGCCGGACTTATAATGAAGGGTGAAATTGGAGATCTCACCGCTGATATGAACCGCTGACAGGTTATGATCCCCTTCCAGCAGATTTTTAACATAGCGATTAAGCTGGGTTACCGAGATGACCTGCATACCATCATCCTTCCTGCGCTAATCGGCACAGATATGCGATCCCTACGGCGTTGTCCGCCGAATAGGAAGGCGGCGCAAAACGACCGCCGTACCGCTGACCAAAATATTCCCGTAGCATAGCGTTGGACATCACACCGCCGGCATACACCAGCGGCAGATCGCCGTAGGTGGTCAGCAATGACTGGGTCATACCATCTACGGCCGCCTTAACGTGTTCCATACAAAAACGTGCGATCTCCGCCGGTGGGTCGCCCCGTTGCAGGCGGTCACGGCATTGATTTTCCACTCCGGACAGGTGGCAGTCACTTCCCCGAAGCGTAGGGCGCACACGGTAGGTACCGGTAGACTGTGCTGCCAGCCGTTCCAGCGCCGGACCGGCCGGGAACGCCAGAGACAGCATCCCTCCTACCCGGTCAATGA
>SVPB01000047.1 GCA_015066065.1 Oscillospiraceae bacterium
ATGGTGGTGGAGAACACGTCAAAGTAGGGGCAGGCCGCCACCATCTCCCAGTTGTCGTAGCCACGCAGCTCGGTGACGTAGTAGGAGTTGAGGGTGGCGTGCACACAGCAGGTGATCTCCAGGTTGGGGTTATACTCCTTGAGGGCCTTGGAGGTGTCGGACAGGGTAAAGAGCGCCTCTCGCCAGCGGAACTGCTTGACGTCGTCGTTCATAAACTTAGGCATCTCGTAGCCGTAGTAGTCCTCAAACTTCTTCATGCACTCGGGGCAGCGGCAGGCCCAGTCGTCCCCGGCGCCGCCGGTGATGGAGGCGTAGGACTTGGGGTAGGCGTAGTGGGGCTCATCCCAGAAGAAGCCGTCCACCTCGGTCTCCCGGGCCAGCTTCAGGCAGATGTTCTTGAAGTAATCCCTAAAGGAATTGGTGTTAAAGCAGGCGGCGTTGAGCACCTCGCCGGTGTAGGCGGACACCTGCCGGTGATGGATGTTGTTCTGCAGGAACAAGCTCACCTGCTCGCCGCCAAAGTATTTGCCGATGCCCCAGGTATCCGCCAGCACCCGAAGCCCCAGGTCATGGGCGGCCTTGACGATGTTGTTGATGTTGGGGAACCAGAAGTCCATGTCAAACTCGGTGATGGCGAGGATCACGGTATCACAGCCGTGCTCCTTCATCTCCTCAAAGTCCTTGATGGCATGCTCCACGTAGTTGAAGCCGTAGTAACTCACGGCGGTATGTTTAATCGACATAGTGATTACTCCTTTGTATTAATATTAATAATCGATCTGTTCTTTACCCCAGCCGGCATCGGCATAGGATACGCCTTCAAAGCTGACACGCCGCAGCAGGGTAGCGGTCACCGTATGCCGGTCGGCATAGTCACACCAGCCAAACAGTTTGGCACCGCACTGTTGGGCACACCCGGGGATACCGTACATCTGTCCCTTCAGTGACTGCCAGGTGGTGAGCATCAGCCCAAACAGCCCTTCCTGCTCAATGGTGTCCAGATGGGCCACATAGTTGGCCTCGGTCAGCCACGGAGCGCCCATCACGTCCGCCTCGCTGTGGGCCAGCTGCTGCAGGGTGGCCACCGGCGCCTGCTTGACGTCGTACTGCCAGTCCACCCACACGGAGGAGGGGTGCAGCGCTTCCCGGAGGGCGCAAGCCTCCTGCGCATCGGCGGTGGCGTAGTAGCCGGGATCCTGGTTGCCCTCCAGCAGCATATCCATCCACAGCATGGGACGGCGTCCCTCGGCGGCCACCTGACAGGTCAGGGCGTTCAGATACGCCGGCAGCTGTTGTCTTAACGAGGGACAGTTGGAGATGTAATACGCCTCATCGCACCCGACGTGGATGTAGTCGCCTTCCCCAAACAGGTCGTACAGCTCCTGCCGCATTTGGGCCAGCAGCGCCACCGTCCGGGGATTTTCGATGTTCCACGCCCAGCCGTCGGGGGTGAACAGCTCCTCTTGGGTGGGATCCTGATCCAGCACCACGTGCTTGCCGAAGCACAGCCGGGAGGCGGTGGCGTGTCCCAGGGAGTTGACCATGGGGATGGGCGCCATCCCCAGATCCCGCATCTCGGCGATCAGCTCGCGCACCTCGTCCTTGGTAAAGGCGTGAGGCCATGCCAGAGAGGGGAGACAGTCATACTGCACCATGCCCCAGAACTCCAGCACCACGTGGGTGTACTGGCACAGTCCGCACAGACGGATGAGACGCTTCATGTAGGTCAGGTCGTTCTCTGGGAATACGCAGAGGTGGATCATCCGGTTGTTGAGCCGGTACCGCCCCTCCATCACGGCAGGCGCTATCAGAAAGGCCCCGTCCCGGTAGGTGATCTGCATCAGCAGGACCATCACGCCCCGTACCAGACCGCCGTAGTCCGTCCCCCGGACGGCGGCGCCGTCCTCGGTCACGACCAGGCTGTATTCGCACCCGTCCGGTACCGCCGGTGGGGTGACGTTGCCCAGCACCAAGGTCAACGCTTCTCCGTGGTCCAGGGACAGGTCGCCCTGACCAAGAGTGAAGCTCTGCCACAGCCGGTGGACGGTGGGGTTGTCCAGCCGGCGGTCGCCTTTGGCGATGGCGTGTGCATCGAGATGAAACATAAAACATACCTCCTTTATGATTTCAGTATAGTGGTATGCGCCGGAGAATACCACCCACATTTCTGCCAAAAAGGTGGATATTTCGGCTCTTGTCAAAAGGGGGACATCTATGGTATACTGTCTGGGAGGTGATCCGCATGCTATGTGAACACAATATCATCACGGCGCTGGACGCTGTCAGCCGCCTGCAATGGGACGCCCAGTTCTGCCGGGTAGCGCCCCGTCCGTATGCGGCTTTGGCTTATCGGATACGGGGGAGTGCGGTCATCGGCTGTGATGGCCGGGAGTACACCGTCCGCCCCAAGGAGGTGCTGTACCTGCCCCAGGGGCTGGCGTACACCGCGGAATATACCGATACCGAGCTGATCGTGGTGCACTTTACGACCCAGCATCCGGACGAGGCCATACAGGTGTACACCCCCACCGACAGCCCGGCGGTGTGTGCGCTGTTCCGTCATGCTCACGATCTGTGGCGGGATAAACAGCCCGGGTATCGGGCGCTGGTCACCGGGGCGCTGTATACCATATGGGGGACGCTGGAGGCGCAGCAGCGCACAGGGATCACCGCCGACGCCTTTGAGGCGGCGGTGGCCTATCTGCACGCGCACTACACCGACAGCACCCTGACGGTGGGGGACATCTGTGCCGCCGCCGGCATGGGAGAGAGCCATTTTCGCCGGCAGTTTCGCCGGCGGTACGATCAGTCACCGGTGGCCTACGTGACCGCCCGGCGGCTGGAATACGCCCGGGATCTGATTGCCGGGGGCACCCCGGTGGAGGCGGCGGCGGTGGCCAGCGGCTTTGCCGACCCCAAGTATTTCGCCCGGGTGGTCAAACAGCACTATGGCTGTACCCCCCGGGATCTCAAGCACTATGGACGATGATAAAACACGCTGCCCGACCAAGGCTGTCCTTGGTCGGGCGCTCAATTTATATCGCTTTTTCCAGTTTTTCCGCAGAAGGGTAGCGCTCCACCGGGTTTATCTGGGTACAGCGGCGGATCACCCGTCCGGCACGTCCCTTGGCCAGGGTGTGGCTGGGGTGCTTGCCGGTGAGCAGGACGTTGTACAGCACCCCCACCGCATAGAGGTCGGTGCGCCCGTCGTTGGCGCCCAGCCCGTATTGCTCGGGGGAGGCGTACCCCACCGTCCCCAGCGCCACGGTAGTACCGGTGGGCGGCGCCATAGGCCGGGCGGCGTGGAAGTCGATGAGCACCACCCGTCCGTTGCGGTCAATGAGCAGGTTTTCCGGCTTGATGTCCCGGTGGATCAGCCGTTGCCCGTGCAGGGCGGTCAAGGCCCGGCACACCTCCCGGACGATTCGGCGTGCGCCGGCCGGACGATACCGGCCGCTTTCCATCACCTGGGCCACCGTGAGCCCGTCGATATACTCCTCCAGCACCACCTGCCCGTCCTCCAGATCGACCACATCGTAGATCTGGGGAAGGTTGTCACACGTAAGGCGGTACAGCACCTCGTAGGCGGCCACCGGACGGGGATGACTGCGCACCACCATATCCCGGTCAAGGGTGCGGTGGCGCACCCGGATGACCCGGCTGTCCTCCTTGTCGCTGAGCACCGCCACCCGGGCGTAGGTCTCATAGAGCTTAGACAGATATTCTTCTCTGGTCATGGGTATCACCCGTTCCATTCCTGATACCGGGCACCGTATTGCCCGGCAATATTTCTGTAGTAGTAGAAGTCGGAATTCTTACAATCCCGGGCGCAGTGGATGGTCAGGGTACCGGTGCGCTTCGCCACCGGCGGCAGGGCGTCGTCGAGGATATCAATGGATCCGGACCGGACGTACAGGTCGGTCAGTCCGTAGCAGGCGCTCAAGGAATCCTCCCACAGCGCCCGTACCGTTGCCGGCAGGGTCACCGATCGCACGGCGGCGCTGACCGCCGGATCGCTGAAAGCGCCGGGCATGATGGCCGCCACCTTGTAGCCGTCCACCCGGTCGGGGATGACGTAGTTCCCGTCCGGAGCTACGTGGTGGACCTTGGTGATAACGATGGCGTCGGAGGGCGCCCCGGGCGCCATCTGCTGGTTGGGATAGGTGTTCTGCTGGGTGGCCGTTACGTAGGTGAAGGAGGGGACCACCGCCTTGGTGGTGGTCGTGGTAGTCGGCTTGGCGGTCGTGGTGGTCGTGGTAGGTTTGGCCGTCGTGGTGCCGGTAGTGCCGCCAGCCGTGGTGCCGGTAGTGCCGCCAGCCGTGGTGCCGGTAGTACCGCCAGCCGTGGTGCCGGTAGTACCGCCACCGATGGTGGCCGTTTCCTTATGGTCGGGGGTCGTCACCGGGGCGCTGTCGGGGTTTGTTTCCTTTTCCTCCGAGACGGCAGAGGATGCCACCGGCAGACCGGGGCCGTCCTGCGGCCATAGCAGCCATAGGGTGACCGCTATCATCGCCACCGCCCCCAGCAGTGCCGCACCGATCCACCACCATGACCGCCGGCGCTGGGTGCCTACCGGCGTTTTTTCTTCAAAAGGAGCCATGCAGTACAGGCAGAACCGGGCGTTCTCCTGCACCGTTGCCTTGCAACGAGGGCATTGCTTCATGGGGACACCTCCGCTTATCTCAGGGTCTCCAGACCGTAGTCGTAAAGGATATCGTTGATCTGCACCACCGACAGGTGATGGCAGATGCCGTACAGCAGGACGCAGTCAAAGGGGAGCTTAACGTATAGGGTGGAATACCCGGCGCATCGCAGCAGGGTCTGCACCTCATCCAACGGCAGCTGCATGGCTACCGCCAGATTAAGCAGCTTGTTGCGCTCCGGGATACGCAGGCCGGAGAGGATCTGGTAGGCATACACCTCGCTCATCTCGGCGGCACGGATGACCTGGGATTTTTTAAGTCCGTGCTTCTCTATCAGGGTCTCCAACAGCTCCGACAGACTCTGCTGCACCATGTAATCCCGATGCTCATCGTAATAGGTGTTAAAATCCTTACAAAGGCTCAGCTCCTCTACCAACCGGGTGGTATCCTTGGTCATACAGCCGCCCCCTTTCGTCGGTCTTATTATAAACAACGCGCCGTTTTTTGTCAATCGGTGACAAAAAACGGCGCATTTTGTTAAATTTATGCTGCCAGCATAAGAAATCGGTCAAACGAGGGGGTATACTGGCATCAGAAACGGAGGGATTAGGCATGGATAAGATCCTCGGTCGGCTTTTTGACGCCTATCTGTCGGAGCAGCAGGTGGTCGCACGGCCGGAATATGCGGCGCTGACCCGGCAGGCGCTGGCCAAGGAGCAGGAGCTGCGTGCCCGGTTGGACGAAGGGCAAACCCGGTGCTTTGAGGCGCTGTTTGAGCTGACCTCTCAGATCCACTTCTTAGAGGTAAAGGATGCGTTCTACAGCGGTTGCCGGCTGGGGGCCGGCGCTTCCCGGGAGCTGGTCAGCGAAGCTCCTGCTCTAACCTCCGATACGCCGGGGTATCAAAAAACTCCACAAGGGTGATATCCAACCCGTCGCACAGCTTTTTGAGGGTGACGATGCCGGGGTTCTTGCTCTCTCCATTGAGGATGCTCTTGAGGGTAGCCTGCGGCACCCCGGCCATGTAGCTGAGCGCATTGGGGGTGATCTGTCGCTCCCGGCACAGCTCATACAGACGGTCAACGGTATATTCTCGGATCCCCACGGTCCCATCCTCCTTACAAATAGTTCATGGACTAATGATATATCACTACTGTCGCCAATGTTAGTGAATAATCACTAATTGCTGGTTGACATTTGTCGAAATTACGCTATAATTAGTGATATAACACTAATATTATCCCTTATTTTACTCTGGTCAACGGCGAAGAGGTTCGCTGACATATAGTTTATCCATAAAAAATAGAGGAGTTGTTAATGATGGCAAAAGAAAAGGAAAAGTTTGATTTCGTGCAACCGTTTAAGGACATCCCCGGTGCGTTCAAGGGTTTCCCCATGAACCTGGTGCGCATGGCGAAGGATCCGGTTAAGTCCTCTGCGGAGGTCAAGGAGCGCAAGAAGGCGGTTATGCCTTGGATGTATCTGTTCTCCATGCTGACCATTGTGTTTGTGGTGCTGGCGGCGCTGGTGGATGCGCTGTCCTTCCTGCCGATCATCTCGGTATTGGGTATTGCGTACTGTGGTTTCATGCTGTGGGTGCTCAAGATGGCCGCCCGGAAGTATGGCGACATCGAGTGCGATGCGTGTAAGACGCTCATCACCTTTGGCGACAACGTGAAGTATGAGGTGACCAACAAGCGGTTTGAGATCAAGCGCGAGGAGAAGAAGATCGAGAAGAACGGCATACCCGTGGAGGCGACCATCAAGGCGATGGGTATCGAGCATATCACGGTGGCGGTGGCTTGCAAGTGCCAGGCCTGCGGTGCCGAAAAGAGCTTTAACCATGATTTTGTCTCCATCCGGTGTAACAAGATCGGCGTGAAGGTGCCCTATGTGCAGTCCGGCGCCCTGCTCATCCAGTACGAGAGCGACGTGAATGATGCGTACAACAGCGGTGTCATCCACGAGCTGGGCGAGGTACGTCCCAAGAGTGGCGAGCTGCAGGTGGGCGGCAAGTCCGCCAGCAGTGTGACGGTTGGCAATGCGGTAGAGGTCACTCTGCATCGTTCCGCCGGCTCGCTGGTTGAAGGCTATTTCGGCAATGAGCTGAACGCCTAAGGAGGGCTCCCTATGCAGTTTGATGCTGTCTACACCATGCGTGTGGAAACGGATAAGGACGCCTTTTTACGGCAGGTGCTTATCCATCTTGCCAAGCAGAGCAAGACTCCCGTGGACGTGGTGGATGCGGAGTTTGGTGCCGTCCGTGAGCTGCGCAAGGAAGTGATTCTGTGCGAGGCTTTCGTGGAGGGTAGCTGTACCGCCTCTGTGGGCTATGACCGGCAGGAGCCGTATACCGACTACGAGACCTATAAGGAACGGGTGGGGGATTCCTACATCACCCGGCAACGGGCGGTGATCAAGTACCGTACCGTCACCGATTGGCAGCCTTTCCAGACCTCCTATTCCGGCAAAGCGGTGTGTGTGGCGCATAACGATCCGGACGAGATCAATCTAAACACTTCGGACATCGCCCGAGCCATCGCCACAGCTCGTACCGAAAGCATGGAGCAGGTGGGCGAGGCGCAGGTGCACGATTACGGCTATGCCTGCGTGATACGTGACTGCGAGTCGGAGGTGGAGCATCGCACCGCCATCCCCGGCGACCGTAGCAAGGACGTTCGTTACAATTCCCGGCATGAGGTGCTGTCCCTTTCCTGCCACATTCTGCCGTATTATGAGGTGGATTACACCTATAATGGTCAAAGGTATACCGCCGGTGCGTATGCTTGCGGTGAGATTTTCATTCAGACCGACGCCCCCCAAAACGAGGTGGACGTCAACACGGTGGTGGAGCAGGAGACCAGCCACATGAAGGCGGCTCAGTCCCGCAACTGGTGGGTGTACAGCCTGGCCTTGATCGGCGCCGGCGTGGTGTGCTTTGCGCTGGATTTCCCGTGGCTGTGGCCGCTGGTGATCCTCCTGCTGTTGCGTGCCAAAAAAAGCACCGAGCATTACCATAAGGAATACCAGGCGCTGTCCGACAAGCTGTCCGCCAACGTGGCCGAGTCCAAAAAAGCGGCCTTGCAGAGCGCTCTGGCACGGCACGGCTTTGCTCCCTTTGAGGGGAGCAGTGAGGAGGATGGCGACATTCCTCAGGTGGAGGGCGCCAAGCCGCTTAACCCGATCACCGGCCGGGTGACGCTTTGCTGGGTACTGACCATTCTGCTGGCGATCGTGTCTCTGTTTAAGACCTATTCGGTGTATCAGGGATACGTCCACTCCGCCTCCCGTGTGAGCGTGGAAGTGGTGGACATGGTTTCGTCCTACGACCCGGATGCCTCGCCGTACATTAACGGCTGCTACTACGTGGAACTGCACTATCAGATCGAGACCGATACCCTCGGTGTGGAGTACATGGATTTTAAGGTGCACGTGGAGGATGACGACGGCAACGAGCTGGGTACCGTCCGGTCTACCTTGTCCTACATGGAGCTGGAAGAGGATGGCGAGACCACCATTACCTCGATGCTGAAGGAGAATCAGCCGGAAAAGAATGAGTTCTTCACCAAGCTCTACAACGCCGATTTTGAGGATCTGTCCTTTACCATTGAGATCGGCTCCATTAAGTTTGAGGACGGCGAATACTACAATAACGAGGACTACGACAAGTTTAATTAAACCCCTTTTTACTGCCAAACAGCCCGGTGCGGATATTCCGCACCGGGCTGTTGGCGTGTCTGTTGGCTCCGCCGTTTGTTGGCGGTGTTATTCCTTCTTATCCACCACCACGTGGGGGTAGCTGATGGTGATGCCGTGGGCATCAAAGGTGGGCTTGATGGCGTCCATGATGTCGTAATACACCGTCCAGTAATGGCCGCTTTCGCACCAAGCACGGGCGATGTAATCGATGTTACTGTCAGCGTAGGCGCTCACGTGTACCACCGGGTCAAGCCCCTCGCCGTGCAGGACAAGCGGATGCTGGACCAGCAGCTCCAACAGCACCGCCCGGACCTTCTCCACCTCGTCCTCATAGGAGGCGGAAACGGCGATGTCCACCCGGCGGTTGACCGCGCTGGAATAGTTGGTGATGCTGGAATTGGCAATGGTACTGTTGGGGATCTGGATGAGCTTCTTGTCCGGGGTATCCAGCTTGGTGTAGAACAGGCCCACCTCCCGGACGGTGCCGGATTCCTCCCCGGCCTCCACGTAATCACCGATGTGGAACGGCTTGTTGGAGATGATCTGGATCCCTCCGAACACGTTGGACAGAAACCCCTGAATAGCCAGAGATACCGCCACGCCGACCACCGACAGGGTGGCCACCAGGGAGGATACCGAGATGCCCAAGGCACCCAGCGCAATGATGGCGGTCAGAGACAACAGCACCACCTTGAGAGCGATGCGCACCAGCCGGGCAATGGCCGGGTCCAGCTCGGTTTTTCGAATAAGCCGGTCGAACAGCTTCAGCAGGATCTTTACCGCCAGCAGGCAAGCCACCGCCAGCGCCGCAAACAGCAGTACCCGATCCAGCGCAAATTGCTTAATGGATTCCATGATCGCAGTCATAACGGGTCTCCTTTCGGAACAAAGCTGGGCATAGTATACCACATCCCGGCACAAAAGGCAACCACCCAGCGGCGGTTGTGGTTATGTCCGCTTGTTGGTCAAGCCCAGAATATAGTCGGTGGAGGTATGGTACAGCCTGGCTAATCGGATAAGCACGTCGGTGGGCAGATCCCGTAGCCCCCGTTCGTAACGGCTGTACTGCGGCTGCTTCATTTCCAGATAATCCGCCACATACTGTTGGGAGTAGTCGTTGTCCTCTCGCAGATCCCGTAGCCGGGGATAATAATTATCCATCACGCACCCCTCCATAACCGTTTGGTATTGACATAGTATCACGATTATGGTAGGATATATGCATTATATAACCGTACGGTTATAAATCGAAAGGACGTTAAGGAGGCGCAGTCTATGCGTGGATCATGTCATCGCTGTCGGGCACCGTTGCCAGAGTGGGGAGCGTTTTGTCCCACCTGCGGCGCACCGATAGAAGTACCGCCCACCGAACGGGTATGTCCCACCTGCGGCTATCGGCAGTCTGTGGATCGCCATATCTGTTGGCGGTGCGGTGTGCCCCTGCAGGAGCCGGCAAGCCCACCTCCTCCGGCTTATGCACCGCCGCGTCCGCCCTACGTGCCGGCGGATCGCTACGGCGGCATGCCCATGAAGTGGTATAAGTTTCTCATCTACTTCCTGTTATTTGCGGATACGGTGCTTAATATCCTCAACGGCATCCTGATCCTGAACGGTGTCCACGATGTCAGCGAGCGTGTGTATGCTCGCTATGAGGGCCTGCTGACCTTGCAGGTATTCTGCGGTCTGAGTGGCGTGGCCATGGGTGTCTTTGCTTTTTTCACCCGTTTTCGGCTGTCGGCTCTGTGTGAGAATGGCCCCACGATGGTCTATCTGCTCTATACCGGCGCTATCGTGGTCAATCTGGTCTATATGACCGGGATGGTAATCGTGATGGGGTCGGTGGATACCGAATTTTTCATTCGGATCGTGTCCAACGTCCTGGTCGACGGCATTATCCTGGCCTGCCAGCATGAATATTTCGCCAAGCGGCGGCATTTGTTTGTCAATTAATAAAAGAAAGGCGTTTGCAACCCGATGGTTGCAAACGCCTTTTTTGGTAGGGGGGGATTACTCCATGACGATGGCGATCTTCACGCCGGTCAGGGAGATGTTCTTCTCCATGGCCTCCACGTACTGCTCCAGCGGATAGTGGTGGGTGACCAGCTTCTCCACCGGGATAGCCATCTCCCGGGCCTTCTTGAGGAAGCCCAGGGTCTCGATGTACTCGTTGGCACCGTACACCCAGGAGCCCACCAGGGTGATCTCCTTGTTGCACAGGTCGAAGTGGGGGTTCATGGTGCACTCGCCGGCATTGACGAAGAAGCCCATCTCGCAGTAACCGCCGCCACGGCGCACGTACTTGTAGGCATCCGCCGCCGCCTGCGGCACGCCGGTGCACTGGAACACGAAGTCCGCGCCGAAGCCGCCGGTCAGCTCCTGCACACGAGCCACACGCTCCTCGATGGTCTTGAGCTCACGGAAGTTGATGACGGCGGTAGCGCCCATCTCCTTAGCCAGCTCCAGACGGGTATCCACGCCGTCCACGGCGATGATGTTCACCACGCCGGCGGCCTTAAGTACAGCGATCTGCATCAGACCGATGGGGCCACAGCCCTGCACCAGCACGGTGGAGCCGAAGTTGATGATGTTGGTGGACTTGGCACGGTTCCAGGAGTGCACGCACACGCAGGCCGGCTCAATGAGCATTCTCTCGTCCACGGTCATGCCGTTAACAACGAAGATGGAGGAGTTCTTACGCACCAGGATGTGCTCGGCAAACCAGCCGTTGTTGTGATGCTCCTGGTCGTCCTCGATGAGGCCGTACACACCCAGGCCGGCACACAGGTTGGGCAGCTCGGGATAACGGCGGCAGTAGTCGCACTCGCCGCACAGCAGCACGGAGGTGACCACCTTGTCACCCACCTTGATGGGATCGCCCTTGGTATCCACCGTCACGCCCTCGCCGATGGCAACGACCTCGCCGGTGCCCTCGTGACCGAGCACGATCTCTTTGTAACCGAAGGGATTGTACCGATACTCGTGTACGTCGGTGCCGCAGATGCCGCAGCCCTCCACCTTAACCAGGATCTCACCGGGGCCGGGGGTGGGGATCTCGATGTCGCGCAGCTCGACGATGGCCTCGCCCTCTACGCCGTCCACGATTTTGGGTTTCACCAGATACGCTACTTTGGAAGTTGCCATAACCATACACTCCTTTTATATTATTCATAGGCCGGTTTGCGCCATGCCTATAGTATAGCAGATTGATAAAGTTTTGTCAATCTTTTATTGCGTGCGGCTTTCGCCGGGGCTACGTTCTTTTTTTCTTGTTCTTCCTAGCCTTTTGTTTTTCCTCGGCTTGGCGGTACGCCCGGCGGCCGAACAACACCACCGCCAGCGCCCCCAGCCAGCATACCCCGGCCAGGATAAGCGGCCAGACACCGCTGGAGGGCAGGCCGTCCGCATCGCCCGGGGTCACCTGCACCTGCACCGTCTGTCCCAGCGCATGATCCGGCTTACGGGTAGCCGTTTCGGTCTGCAGGATGGGCATACCCTGATAGGTCTGCCCGTCCACGGTGTACGTGCCGTAATACCGGTGGCTATAGGCGGTGTGACCGTCGTTGGCAAAGTCGGTCTTGACGTTGGTAATGACCGCTTCGCAGGTCACCGTGCCGTGACCGCACACCTGCAGGAGCCCGATCACCGCCAGCACCACGCCGGTTACCGCCAGCACGGCGGTCAGCACCAAAGCGGTCAAGCGTATTTTCTTTGTTTTTTTCATATCCATCACCGGTTTAAGTATAGCATAGCGAAAATAAAAAAACAACCGTTTTATGCGCCGCTTCTCCGGCCCCGGCCGGCGCTTGTGAAAAAGCAGGGGACTGTCGAAAAAAAGAATTGCAATACGACGAGTTTAGGTATATACTATGTTTTGTTATTTGGTAGGGCTGTTAAGGAGGACAGGAGTCTATGAACGGTAAAACAAAACGGCTTGTGACGGCGGCATTGCTGGCGGCGCTGACCTGTGTGGCTACCATGGTCATCAAGGTGCCATCCCCCCTCAAAGGATACCTCAACCTGGGCGATGGGGTGGTCCTGCTGGCCGGGTGGATGCTGTCCCCTGCCACCGGCTTTTTGGCCGCCGGGCTTGGCTCGGCGCTGGCGGACGGGCTGTCCGGGTACATGGTGTATGCACCGGCCACCTTCGTCATCAAGGGGCTGATGGCGCTGACGGCGTTCTATCTGTGCAAGCTCTTGGGGCGTCGGTGGGGGGATCTGCCCTCCCGGCTGCTTAGCGGCGTCGTGGCGGAAGTGTTGATGGTGGGCGGCTATTATGTGTTTGAAGGCATCCTGTACGGCTTTGCCCCGGCTTTGGTGAACATCCCGGCCAACGGCGTGCAGGGGGTGGCCGGGCTGATCCTTGGCGTGGCCCTTATCAAGCTTCTCGGAAAAGCCGGAAAACGGGCCTGAATGACCCGAACCAGCCCCCCAAACGGGGCTGTCGTCCGAAGCGTTTGCCTATCGGCTCTTGGAGGAAAAGCACATTGCCGTTGTGCCGGGGAACGCCTTTAACAAAGCAGGGGAAGGGTATGTGCGCATCGCCTGCACCTTGTCGGAGGACAAGCTGGTAGCCGCCGCCAAGGAGATCGTTGCTTTTGCAGACAGCTTGTAGAAGAGAATATACAGTAAAAGCGGAGTGAGAGCCACTCCGCTTTTTTGTTTACTCCTTATGCTCCATATACTCGTGAGGGGTGATCCCCATATGATCCTTAAAGACCTTATAGAAGTACGGCAGACTGTAAAACCCCAAAAAATCGCTGATCTCCTGCAGCCGGATATCGTCGTTTTGCAGCATCTGGCACGCCTTTTCGATCTTCAGGCGGTTGATGTACTGCACCGGGGACCGTCCGGTGAGCTGTCGGAACTGCTTGCGATACACCGTCTCGCTTACGGCACAGCGCCGGGCCAGCTCCGGCACGCTGAAGCGGCTGGTGTAATGGCGGTTGATGTAGCCGATACAGCACTGGTCGGTCTCCTCCACCGGGAAGATCCGGTCAAACAGCTCGTACACCTTCGCCTTGAGGTTGGCAACGGTACCGCTTTCGTACAGATGGACGGCGGCGTTGAACAGCGGCAACAGACGGCCGTCGTCACAGCAAAGGCGTACCACCTGACCGGGCAGGAGCGTTTCCCGGCCGTCTGCGGTGCTCAGGCGAAAGTTGATGACAACGGGATGGGTCTGCTTGCCGGGCGGCACCAAAAACCGCACGTGATACTGCGCCCCCTTGGGCAGCAGTAACAGATCCCCGGCGTTTCGCTGCACCGTCTGGCCGTCCGGCATCTCAAACAGAGCCGGGTGATCGGTCAGCAGCATCAGTCCGTGGCGGCGGCGGGGCGAGTCGATGTAATGGTACCTCGTGTCCGCATCCCAGCTGCGGTAGGGGCAGGCGATGCTGTCAATATTGAAATCTGTAGTAAAAATTTGGTTCAATTCCAGAAAACCCATACATATCACCCAGATCATTGTATCACAAAAAACCGAAAAATGGAATAAAAATTTTTGTATTATGTATTGTTGGCTGAACAGGGAGGTGATATGATGAGGGTATCAAGCAATATGGGAGGAATACGAATATGCTGGTTATTGTAGTAATAATCCTCCACTTCTTTGAGTGTAAGACCGAGGGCTTGAAGGGAACGGATAGAACGAATCTGCGTCATATTATCTGCTGAGTAATAACGGTATCCGCTTTCTTCGTCCTTAACCGCAGGCTTTAAAAGTCCCCTATCCTCGTAAACGAGAAGTGTTTTGCGGGTGATGCCCATTATCTTTGTCACTTCTCCGATTTTAAATAATCCTTCTTTGTGCTTTTTCAAATAGAATCACCTCAAAATTTTCTAAAAACTCCTTGACTTGAACCTTCGGGTATAAGTTATAATTACAATATACCATGCTATCTCCATTTTTGCAATAGATGGGTGTATGGGCAAGAAAAATATTCCGAGAATGGGGGAAAAGCATTATGAAAAAACTTTTTCAAAACAAGTGTTTAGCGTTGTTGTTAGTATTGGTGATGATTTGGGGTATGCTGCCGGTCAGCGTAATGGCAGTCGGCCAGACAGTCAAGGTTGCCGGTATTGAGCTTGCAGACGGTCAGTGCCTGACGAACAACTCTGCAACCAGTGCAACCACATGGACAGCAGGCGCCCCCTATGTTGCATACTACAAAGACGGGGTGCTGTACTTAAATAACTTCGAGACTGAACAGGTAAACGCCTGTATTTATTTCCGGGGCAATTCTGATTTGATCATTGACGTGACCGGCAACAACACACTGGTGAGAA
>SVPB01000048.1 GCA_015066065.1 Oscillospiraceae bacterium
GGAAAGTTCGTGCCTTTAATAATACCTAAACAACCACTCTAAATCCGTATGTAATCTGCCTTTCATAGCCTTTTACAGTGCGATTTTTACGAGTGAAATTCATATGTCGTACAGGACAGATGTTATTCACCATCTGGCCGCCAATAGAGCCGGCCTGACGGGAAGTCAGGTCACCGTTGTAGCCCTGCTTCAGGGTCACACCAACCTCGTTGGCAGCCTCCATCTTGAAGCGGTTCAGGCCCTCGCGAGCCTCGGGAACGATATTCTTGCTGGTCATAACGTACACCTCTCTATCACACACGGCGGTTTTGCCGCCGCAAAATCTTTCGCGTTTGCAGTAGTATTGTTCACCGCAAAACCGCAAATATCAATGACAATTTGTGACAAATTGGGCAGAAAATCCCGATGAGAACATACCGCTTCATATATAGGCATGCATAAAAAAGAGACCGTTTTCCAAAGAAAACGGTCTCTAAAAAGCAGGTGCGATCAGCGCTGGACACGGCCGGAGCCGGGCGAAGCGATCCCTCACCGGACAGGAAACGCCCCTGGACAACGAAACCGACACAAAATAGAAGCCGTGCTTCCTCGGGAGCACGGCTTCTGTTATTATTCTGTTTTGATCGTTACGGTTTGCGGTGGACGAGTATGTATGGCAATGGTAAACGCACTGTTTTCCACGCGGACATCCTCAATCGTATGCACCCCATCCAAGGCACACACATCCACACCCAGACGAGGATCGTCACAACACACGTTATCATACAAAATATCCCGATACGCAATATGAAACTCGGAAAAATCCGTTACAGGCTCACATAGTTGCGTGCCAAGCCCTTTCATTTTACCCAGTTTTTCCACCGATACGTGCGTCAGGCGAGGAATAAAGCCCGGAATCGATCGGTAACCGCGATTTTCTGCAGACTCACACACCAAATTATCGTATTCGTTTTCTCCGTCAATATACAGATTGCGGAACACCACACCCTCTACCACCGTTGCTTCACTGCCAAACCAAGTGGCGATGTTGATGGCAGAAGCACTTATGTGGATAAGGTAACTGTCACGCACTGTAATACGCCGCAAAGCAGTAGGCTTGTGACCACACCACAGCTCGATGCTCTTGCCCCAATCGCACCAAAAAACGCAGTTTTCCACCGTTACATCTTCTACGTCACCGCTTTCGCCATCCAGATACGCACCACGAGCCACAAAGCTATCGTCAAAAGAGCGAACAAAGCAGTTCTTCACCGTTACAGCAGAAGAGTTACAGATATCGATACCATCGGCATTATAACGCCATTGGCCGATCAGCTTAACATTATCAATGACAATATCCCGGCAAGCGTTCCGCGTGATTAGCGACCACAGCGGCGCATCTCGCAGAACAATTCCCTCCACCACAACGTTATGACAATGATTCAGAACCAAATTGCCGCAGTATTTCACTTCCTGCTTAGACAAGCCACGTGCCAAAAGAGCTTCCTGCACCTCACGGCCGCCCTCGTGTTCATCATCCCCCCGCCGATAGGGAGAGGAATCCAGTACACCACGACCCATAATGCGGATGTTCTGTGCATCCTTGGCATATACCACGCCATATACCACAGCACCCTCGTCAATGTAAAGCGTCTGGTCGGATTGCATCCAAATAAGATCTGCCTTATGCTCTCCTTTTCCGTAATAGAGCACATTCCTCCCCATTGGCTTTTGCGAAGGAGGATTAGCAAACACGTGTAAAGCACGGTGACGGCCATCCGTTTCAAAGGTAAACTGCATCGGTCTGTCCACCTGTAGAGTTATCCGATTGCCTTGGCGGATATCCTGCAAACAAAAGCTTCTCGGGCGCAGCTCGTAAGTAACAAAGGGCTCTTCCACCTCAATCTCTACCACAGCACTCCCCATCAGGTCAAACGAAACAAAGTATGCCTCCTCCGTCTGTTCCACGGGACGTTGCTCTCCATCCCACAGCTTGTTAAGCGGTAAGGCGGAGACACGTGCCGTTTGTAACGGCACGTCAACACCGTTCACCTTCACCGTGTATTTCATCCAACCAACTCCTCGGTATGCATATAGCAACCCCATTATACCACATGATCAAAGGCCATTCAAGGTACAAAACGACAGCATTTTGTACTTTTTAGCCATAAAAAGAGACCGTTTTCCAAAGAAAACGGTCTCTAAAAAGCAGGTGCGATCAGCGCTGGACGCGGCCGGAGCCGTCGCCGCCGGCCAGCTTCTCCACTTCCTTGACACCCACACGGTTGAAGTCGCCTTCAATGCTGTGCTTGAGTGCGGAAGCCGCCACAGCAAACTCGATAGCCGCCTGGGTGGTCTTGCCGGTCAGCAGAGAGTAGATGAGACCGGCGCCAAAGCTGTCGCCGCCACCGACCCGATCCACGATGTGCAGATGGTAGCTCTTGGAGAAGCAATAGTTCTCACCATCATACAGCATACCGGCCCAATCGTTGTCGTTGGCAGAGATGGAGGAACGCAGGGTGATGGCCACCTTCTCAAAGCCAAACTTGTCCGCCAGCTGCTTGGCCACCGACTTATAGCCCTCGTGGTTGAGCTTACCGCCGGTGATATCCGTACCTTCAGCCTCAATGCCGAACACGTCCTTGGCGTCCTCCTCGTTGGAGATACACACGTCTACGTACTGACACAGCTCGGTCATGGCGGCACGGGCCTGGTCACGGGTCCACAGCTTGCCACGGTAGTTGAGATCACAAGAAATCTTTACACCCTTGGCCTTGGCGGCAATACAGGCTTGCTTGCAGATCTCGACCAGATTAGCACCCAGCGCCGGGGTGATGCCGGTGAAGTGGAACCAATCGGCGCCCTCAAAGATGGTATCCCAATCAAAGTCCTCGGCAGAAGCCATCTGGATAGCGGAATAGGCGCGGTCGTAGATGCAAACGCTGCCACGCTGGGAAGCGCCCTTCTCCAGATAGTAGATGCCCACACGCTCGCCGCCGCGGACGATCTTGGAGGTGTCCACCCCAAAGTAACGCAGGGAATCCACCGCCGCCTGACCAATGGCGTGGGCAGGCAGCTTGGTCACGTAGGCGCTGTCAAACCCAAAATTGGCCAGGGACACTGCCACGTTGGCTTCGCCGCCGCCAAAGGTGGCCTGCATCTGATCGTTCTGGAAAAAGCGGTAATAGCCATTAGGAGCCAACCGCAGCATGATCTCACCAAAGGTAACAACTTTCGGCATGATTTATTTCCCCTCTCTTGCTTCACGGATATTCTTGACAAACAAAGCCGCATTGGCCTTGACGTCGCCCTTCATCAGGCTACTGCCGGCGCCCACGGCCACCGCACCGGCCCGAATCCAGTCACCGGCATTCTCAGCGGTAACACCGCCGGTGGGCATGATCTGCACGTAGGGTAACGGACCACGGATGTCCTTAATGAAAGCCGGGCCAAACAGATCACCGGGGAACAGCTTAAGCACGTCTACACCGGCCTCCATCGCCTCCACCGCCTCGGTGATGGTAAGGATACCGGCCATGCTGGCCTTGCGATACCGGTTGCAAACCCGGGTCACTTCAGGATTAAAGTGGGGCGACACAATGAACTCCGCGCCAGAAAGAAGAGCAATACGGGCGGTCTCGCTGTCCAGCACCGTACCGGCACCCAGGATGATCTCCTCACCGTACTTACGGGAGATGTCCTCGATCACCCGATGAGCGTAAGGCACCGTGAAGGTCAGCTCAATAGCCTTGATGCCGCCGTCAATGCACTTTTCCACAATCTCCATGGCTTTTTCGGACGTTTCGCCGCGTACAACGGCGACCATGCCACTCTCCTTAATGGCCATCAAGACTTCTTCTTTTGTCCGCATAGTCTGTCACTCCTAAACTGAAAAAATAATTATGTAAGGGCTTACAAAACCCATCGATTCTATTGTACACTTTGGGAAGATCAAAGTCAAGAAATTTTGCCGTTTCCTCTTGCAATTTTCACAAAAAGATGTATACTGGTTTTTGTAAGGGCTTACATGTGCCACCGTTACATAATACGCGCAAGGAGGTATCGCATTGAACATATACGACATCGCCGCCAAAAGCGGTGTTTCCATTGCCACCGTGTCACGGGTACTCAACAACGCTGACAACGTCAAGGCCGCCACCCGGCAGCGGGTATTGCAGGTCATGCAGGAAGAAGGGTTCACCCCCAACAAGTTTGCCCGGGGGCTGAGTCTGGGATCCATGCGGATGGTCGGCATTCTCTGCTCCAACATCCGTGACCCCTTCTATGCCAATGCGGTTGGCTATGTGGAGGACTTTCTGCGCCAAAACGATCTCAATGCGGTGCTGCGCTGCACCGGACCGGCGGTGGAGGATAAGCAAAAGGCGCTGGACTACCTGGTGCATCAGAAGATGGACGCCATCATTCTGGTTGGGTCCTCTTCTATTGAAGAAACAGACAACAGTCACATTGCCCAAGCCGCGGCACAGGTGCCGGTGATCATCATCAATGGGTACGTTGACCTACCCGGGGTATATTGTGTCACCTGCGACGAGCGTGCCGCTATAGCGGAGCTGACAGGGCTGCTGTTCCGGCGTAATCGGCAACGGGTACTGCTGCTGCACGGTCCGATGACCCAAAGCTGCCGGCAGAAGATCGCCGGTTACACCGATGCCCACAAGACTGCCGGAATGCCTTTGGTGGAATCCCGGATCGTGGAATCGGAGCGTCAGCTGGAACAGATCAACGCCTGCGTCAAGCATCTGCTGGTCACCGGGGTGTCGTTTGACGCCATCGTCGGTACCGAAGACGTGCTGGCAGTGGGTGCCCAGAAAGCCCTGCAGCGCATTGGTCTGACCATGCCGGTGGTCGGATTCAACAACTCCCATCTGGCGCAGTGCTCCTCCCCCGAGCTGACCAGCGTAGACAATGAGCTGGAAAAGCTCTGCAACACCGCCCTGCAGACACTCGTCGATCTACTGGACAAAAAGGAAGTTACGCCACATATCACCATCCCTGCCCGACTGGTGGAACGGGAAAGCTTCCGTTTTAATTAAATCACGTAAAGGAGTCAATCACTATGAAAGCATTTATGGACAAGGATTTTCTGTTACAGAGCGAGACCGCCAAAAAGCTTTACCACGATTATGCGGCCAAGATGCCCATCATCGACTATCATTGCCATATCAATCCTCAGGAAATCGCAGAGGACCGTCGGTTTGACAACATCACGCAGGTATGGCTGGGCGGTGACCATTACAAATGGCGGATGATCCGTTCCAACGGTGTGCCGGAGGAGGAGATCACCGGTGATGCGGCGGATCGGATCAAGTTCCAGCGCTTTGCGGAGGCCATGCCTCGGGCTATCGGCAACCCCATGTATCATTGGACGCATCTGGAGCTGCAGCGGTACTTTGGCTACACCGGCGTGCTCAATGCAGACACCGCCGAAGAGGTGTGGCAGCTGTGCAACAAGAAGCTGCAGGAAGATCCCAACATGACCGTACGGGGGCTGATCCGTCAGTCCAATGTCAAGGTCATCGGCACTACCGACGACCCGGCGGACACGCTGGAATACCATGCCGCTATTGCCGCTGAGGGCATCGAGGACTTTAAGGTGGTTCCCTCCTACCGTCCCGACAAAGCGGTCAACATCTACAAAGCCGGCTTTGTGGAGTACATTGCCAAGCTGGGGGCCGCCAACGGAGTGGAGATCAACGGCGTTGCGGACGTGAAAAAGGCGCTGGCCGTCGCCATGGACCGCTTTGATGCTCTGGGCTGCAAGGCGGCTGACCACGGTCTGGATTATGTGATGTACCGCCCGGCCTCTGACGATGCGGTGGAGGCTATCTTCCGCAAGGCTATGGCCGGTGAAGCCATCACCATGGAGGAGGCGGAACAGTATGTGACCGCCATCACCCTGTTCTGTGGCAAGGAATACGCCCGTCGTGGCTGGGTCATGCAGATCCACTACTGCGTACAGCGCAACACCAACACCCGGCGGTTTACCGCCCTTGGACCGGATGTGGGCTGTGACTGCATCTCCACCCACGAGTGCGGCGAGGCTCTCACCGCCCTGCTGGATGCCATGGATCGGGAGGACAGCCTGCCCAAGACGGTGCTGTACTCCCTGAATCCGGCGGATAACGCTCTGCTCGGCTCGGTCATCGGTTGCTTCCAGGGCACCGGCGCCGCCGGCAAGATCCAGCACGGTTCCGCCTGGTGGTTTAACGACAACAAGACCGGTATGGAGCAACAGCTCACCGACCTGGCCAACCTGTCTCTGCTGGGTAACTTCATCGGTATGCTCACCGATTCCCGTTCCTTCCTGTCCTATACCCGTCACGAGTATTTCCGCCGCATCCTGTGCAACCTCATCGGCGGCTGGGTGGAAAACGGTGAGTATCCGGCCGACATGGACACGCTGGGCGAGCTGGTAGAGGGAATCTCTTACAACAACGCCAAGGCCTATTTCGGCTTCTGATGCGGAGGGTGTCATGATTATCCAAAAGGGCATTTACCCGGAAGGCAAAAAGAAATGTCTTATCTTCAGCTACGACGACGATATGGCGGACAATGCGATGATCATCGACCTGTTCCGGAAATACGGCATACGCGGCACCTTCAACTTTAATGGTTCCGGTCTGCTGGAGGATGGTGCTGAGCAAAAGGAACGGCCACAGCTGTACAAAAGTCAGCTGCCGGCCATTGACGATGAATTTGAAGTCGCCTGCCACGGATACGTGCATCCCCCGTACGGGTACATGGATGCCGCCCAATGCGCCGATGACGTGATTCGCGATCGCCGCACGCTGGAAGCTATTCTCCACCATCCGGTACGAGGCCTGGCCCTGCCCAGCGGCGTGTACAGTAAGGAAACTTTACAGATACTGCGTGCTTGCGGCATCGCCTATTGCCGCACCATAGAGTGTACCGGAGGGTTTGAGCTGCCCACCGATTTTATGGAATGGCATCCCACCGCCAAGCACGATGATTTTGACAAGCTGTTTGCGGCCGGCGAAGCCTATCTTAAAGGAAGCTGGCGGCTGAACAACTACCTGAGCTGTATGCTCATCTACGGGCATTCCTACGAGATGGCCGCCGATGCCCGGCGGCAGAAGCTGGAGGAGTTTCTGCAGATGATGGCCGGCCGAGAGGACATCTGGTACGCCACCTGTATGGAGCTGTACAGCTACCTCTCTGCTCTGGATCAGCTCATCATGACGGTGGACGGCACCTGCGTCATCAACCCCACCCTTACCGACGTATGGGTACGCGCCAACGGGGAAGCGGTCTGCATCCCGGCCGGGCAAACAAAACGATTTGATTAATGACCCGAACCTCAAAGGGACGGAAACAGCGATGCTGTTTTCGTCCCTTTTTTAACAATATTTGAACTTTATTGAGATTTATTGACTTAAAAAATAAATGTGATTATAATAACTGCATCTGGTTTTTTCGGAAAGGATGCGACATATGGTTAAGCGATTGCTGAGCTGTGTAAGAGAATACAAAAAACACACTCTACTAACCCTGCTCATCATGGTGCTGGAGGTGGTGATCGAGTGTCTTATCCCCTTCATCACCGCCGATCTGATCAACAAGATCAAGGACGGCACCGACATGACTGTCGTGGTGCAAACGGGACTTCTGCTCATCGGCATGGCCCTGCTCTCCTTGTGCTGTGGCGGCACTGCCGGCTTTATCAGCGCCCGGGCAGCCGCCGGCTTTGCTAAGAATCTGCGCGGCGACGTTTTCCACAAGGTGCAAACCTATTCCTTCCGAAACATTGATAAATTTTCCTCCTCCTCGCTGGTGACACGGATGACCACCGACGTGACCAACGTGCAGATGGCCTTTCTTATGACCATCCGCACCGCCTCCCGTGCCCCTTTGATGCTGGTATTCTCCATCGTGATGGCGTACATCATGGGCGGCAGTCTGGCCGCTTGCTTTGTGGTGGTGGTACCGGTGCTGGTGGCCGGCTTGCTGCTGGTGGCACGGTTTGCCATGCCTGCCTTCCGCCGGGTGTTTAAGAAGTACGACCGACTCAATGAGTCGATTGAAGAGAACGTCCGCGGCATGCGTGTGGTCAAAGGATTCTCCCGAGAGAACTACGAGAAAGAGAAGTTTAACGCCGCTTCCGATGACATCTGTGCCGACTTTACCAAGGCGGAACGCATCGTGGCCTTCAACTCCCCGTTGATGCAAATGTGCGTATACTTCAACCTCGTGTTCGTCCTGCTGGTGGGCTCGAAGATGATCATCGAATCCGGCGGCACTCAGGTGGACGTGGGACAGATCACCGCCATGCTCACCTACGGCATGCAGATCCTCATTCAGCTGATGATGCTGTCCATGATCTACGTCATGCTGACCATCTCCTCCGAATCCATTAAGCGTATTGCGGAGGTGCTGATCGAAACACCTGCTTTACAAAATCCGGAGAACCCGATCACCACGGTGGCGGACGGCTCCATCGACTTTGACAACGTCAGCTTCAAATATGCCGCCGATGCAGAGAAATATGCGCTGGCACAGGTCGATCTGCACATCCGTTCCGGTATGACGGTGGGCATCCTGGGGGGTACCGGTTCCAGCAAGTCTACCCTGGTACAGCTCATCCCCCGTCTGTACGATGTCACCGATGGTGTCGTCCGGGTGGGCGGTGTAGACGTGCGCAACTATGACATGGACACCCTGCGCAACGCCGTAGCGATGGTGCTGCAAAAGAATCTGCTGTTCTCCGGCACCATCAAAGAAAATCTGCGCTGGGGCAATGAAAACGCCACCGATGCAGAGCTGGAAGAGGCCTGCCGGCTGGCACAGGCAGACGACTTTATCCGTGCCTTCCCCAATGGGTATGACACCCATATTGAGCAAGGCGGCACCAACGTGTCCGGCGGACAAAAGCAGCGTCTGTGTATCGCCCGGGCTCTGCTCAAAAAACCCAAGATCCTCATCTTGGACGATTCCACCAGTGCGGTGGATACCAAGACAGACGCCCTCATCCGAGCCGGCTTTACCGCCTACATCCCGGAAACCACCAAGATCATCATCGCACAGCGTGTCGCCTCGGTACAAGAAGCAGACCTGATCCTGGTGATGGATAACGGCCGCATCGCCGCCATGGGCAACCACGAGACCCTGCTGGCTCAGAGCCCCATCTACCGTGAAGTGTATGCCCAGCAGACCAACGGAGGTGAGGACGATGAATAAGAAGAAAATGCCGGCCAAAGCGACCTATCCCGTCCTCCTGCGTGTGTTGCGCTTGCTCTTTAAGGCTTACCCGGTGCTCATGCCTCTGACGGTGGTATGCATTGTTTTTTCCGCCGCCGTGTCTTCCATCCCGGCCATCTTCACCCAGAAGGTTCTGGCCGTGGTCACCACCTGCCTGGAAAACGGCACCCTCTCCTGGGAGGTTGCCCGTACCGAAATATTGCCCCTCATCCTTATTCTCATCACCTTGTATCTGCTGTCGGTAGCGGCTATCACCGCCCACAGCCAGCTGATGGCCACCATCACCCAGGGCTTCCTGAGCAAGATGCGCTGTGCCATGTTTGACGGTATGCAGAATTTGCCTATCCGGTATTTTGACACCACCAAGCATGGCGATATCATGAGCCATTACACCAACGACATTGATACGCTGCGGCAGTTGGTATCCCAATCCCTGCCCAGCTTGTTGCAGTCCGGCATCATCGTTACCACCGTGCTGTTTATCATGCTGTGGTACAGCGTGTGGATGACCCTTATCGTCCTGCTGGGGGTGGTGGCCATGGTGGTGGTGACCAAGGTCATCGGCGGTGGTTCTGCCAAGTATTTTGTCCGGCAGCAACGCTCCATCGGCAAGATGGAGGGTTACGTGCAGGAGATGATGAACGGGCAGAAGGTCATTAAGGTATTTAATCGGGAAAAGGCGGTCAATCAGGATTTTGACGTCATCAACCAAGAGCTGTGCGAGGACAGCTATCGTGCCCACGCCTACGCCAATTCCCTCGGTCCTATCATTATGAACATCGGCAACGTGCTGTATGTCATCAGTGCCATGGTGGGCGGCTTGTTCCTGATCGCCGACGTGCCCAACGTGGGACTGGCCGGGCTGGCCTTCTCCATCGATATCATCATCCCCTTCCTCAACATGACCAAGCAGTTCACCGGCAACGTTAACCAGGTCTCTCAGCAGATCAACTCCATTGCCATGGCCATGGCCGGTGCCGGCCGAATCTTTGATCTGATGGATAAGCAGCCGGAGGCGGACGACGGCTACGTCACCCTGGTCAACGCCACCGTAGCGCAGGATGGCACCGTGACCGAGAGTGCCGCCCGTACCGGTCGTTGGGCATGGAAGCATCCTCACGGGGATGGCACCGTCACCTATACTCTGCTGCAAGGCGACGTACGGCTGACCAACGTGGACTTTGCCTACGAGGAAGGCAAGACGGTACTGCACGACGTAACGGTATATGCCGAGCCGGGACAGAAGGTGGCCTTTGTGGGTGCTACCGGTGCCGGCAAGACCACCATCACCAACCTTATCAACCGCTTCTACGACATTGATGACGGTAAGGTGCGGTACGACGGCATCAACATCAACAAGATCCGCAAATCCGACCTGCGGCGTTCTCTGGGCATCGTGCTGCAGGATACCAATCTCTTCACCGGCACCGTCATGGATAACATCCGATACGGTAAGCTGGACGCCACCGACGAGGAATGCCGTCAGGCTGCTCGGTTGGTGGGCGCCGATGATTTTATCACCCGGTTGCCTCAGGGGTATAACACACCGCTGACCAACAACGGAGCCAACCTGTCCCAGGGGCAACGACAGCTGATAGCCATCGCCCGGGCGGCGGTGGCGGATCCGCCGGTGATGATCCTGGACGAGGCTACCTCGTCCATCGACACCCGTACCGAAGCCATCGTACAGCGAGGTATGGATAAGCTGATGGAGGGGCGCACCGTGTTTGTTATCGCCCACCGGCTGTCCACCGTCAAGAACAGTGACGTGATCATGGTGCTGGATCATGGCCGCATCATCGAACGGGGCGACCACAACGCTCTCATCGCCCAGAAGGGTACCTACTATCAGCTTTATACCGGCGCCTTTGAACTGGAATAAAAGAACCTCGGCTTCTCACGAAGCCGAGGTTCTTTTTTACGTCAAACGGATGCTAACCAGTTCACTGTCGGTGCCTACCCGAATGGGCATCCCCCAATAGCCTACACCGGAGGTGACGATCATCGCCGGGCTGTGGGCATCGCGGCGGTAGTAGCCATAGTCCACCGTATACAGTCCATCGGTTACCAGATTGGCTGGGAACAGCTGGCCTTGGTGGGTGTGACCGGACAGGATCAGGTCTACCCCCTCGGCATATTCGTCCAGATGCATCGGGTTATGATCCATCACCACCACCGGCAGAGTCGGATCCGCAGGAGAGAAAAAGTCAGCAAGCGGCTGACGGGACTGGCCGTCAAAGCTACCGATCGGAGAAGCATCCCGGCGACCGACCAGATACAGACGGTCATCGATAAGCGTATACTCATCCGCCAATAGACGGATGCCGCAATCCTGCAGAAAAGCTGTCATCTGCCGGGCGGTAGACCCGGCATCATGATTGCCGGGGCAGGCGTACACTCCGTAGGTGGCTTTCAGCTCACGCAGGGTATCCCGGGCAGCCTGCGGATCCTCAATGGAAGCAAAATCCGTGTCAAAGAAATCGCCGGCAATGCACACCACATCCGGCTTTTGGCTGTTGATCTGTTCCACGATGGTGGCCAGGCGTTCCTCCGAGCCGACAGCACCCAGATGCAGGTCGCTCAAAAGTAAAATCTGGATATCCGACACATCTGGTGTCCGTGCCACCGCTACCTCATACGAAACGTGCTGGATCCGGTGGGCATGCAAAGCACCGCCCAGCACGGTCACCGCCGTCAGTGTCGCCACCGTTACCGCTGTCACGCCACGGTAAAGAGCGCCTTTGCACCACTTGAAACGGCACAGGCGGAGGAGTCCTCCTATGATATCGCCCAACAAGGTGTATAAGAACAAGTATACGAAAACGGCCATCCAATAAGCGGCCACCGTCCGCAGACAGATGCCCAGAAAGCCCAGTGTCATCACCACGGTCATAGCGCCCAGCGCTCCCAGCACAACCGCAAAGGGCAGGCGAGGCCACCAGCCACGCAGCCACCGGTGCAGCCGGTGTGACGTATAGAAGGTAACGCCGCCCAGCAGTAACACCAGCACTATCAGTATCATCCACATATCAAGCGTCCTCCTTCAGGTCGTTCCACATAGACTGTGCCGCTTCACCGATCAGACGGCTCTCCTCCTCCCCGACGGTTCGCAGAGGGCGTTTGATCGGCAAGCCCCATACCGATACCAGTCGGGGGCCGATCCACTCATGATAGTCGCAGGAAACAAACAGCCCTAGCAGCAGGCTAAGGGCGGCCTTCCTGACCGGCATGAAGATCCATTTCATGGGGTGCTTAATGATGGCGAACAGCCACGGCGGATAATGAGCCGTAATATTGGTGAAGGTAATGCCGGGATGCACCACCGCCAAGGCCACCTCTCGCTCCTGCCGAAACAACTCATAAAGAGAGAACATCAACCGTCGCTTGGCGTTACCGTACACCTTAGAGGATGCCGTCCGGGTAGCAAAGTCCACGTCCTCGGGGTCGGAGACGCTATAGTTATGGGCAATACTGCCCACCGCCACCACCCTTCCCTGCCGACGGCGCAAGGAGGGGAGCATCCGCCGTACCATGTAGTAGGGAGCGACGCAGTTGATCTGGTAAACATTGTCGTAGCCGGTAGCGCAGGTATGGCGAGGGATGGCGTAGGCACCGGCGTTAAGCACCAGTGCATCCACCTGCATCCTTTCCAGCCGGTCGCAGGCGGCACGCACCGCCGTCATGTCCTCCATGTCCACCGTGATGCGCTCCACCTCCACATCGGGGTGCTCCCGGCGCAACGTGGCCTCCAGCGTCTGTGCCTTCTCCGGGTTGCGATCCAGCAGAATGAGAGAGGCCCCCAACCGTGCCAGATAAAGACACAAGGCGGTACCCAAGCCCCCGGTAGAGCCGGTCACGGCGATCCGTTTTCCGGTAAGAGAGACGGTATTCTGTTGTAACCAGCGAGCGTAATTCATCCCATACCTCTTAAAAAACAAACGGACACAGGGTGTCCGTTTGTTTGTTGCGTCATTTAATACCGTTGGCCGCTTTCCACTCGATGTAATCGTCGTAGGTCATCATCTTGTCGATAAGCTTACCGTCCTTGATCTCCATAATGCGATCCGCTACCGTCTGGATAAACTGGTGGTCGTAGGAGGAGAACAGCACGTTGCCGGGGAAGGCCTCCAGGCCGTTGTTGACCGCCGTAATGGATTCCAGATCCAGATGGTTGGTGGGCTGATCCAGCACCAGCACGTTGGAGCCGTACATCATCATACGGGACAGCATGCACCGCACCTTCTCGCCACCGGACAGCACCTTCACCGGCTTTAATACGTCATCGCCGGAGAACAGCATCTTGCCCAGAAAGCCGCGCAGATAGGTCTCGGTGTTGTCGGCGGCGTACTGGTTGAGCCACTGCAGAAGGTTCATATCGTTGCCGTCAAAGTAGGCGGAGTTGTCCTTGGGGAAGTAAGACAGGCTGGTAGTACCGCCCCACTTGTAGGTGCCCTCGTCCGGCTCCATTTCGCCGGTGATGATCTTAAAGAGGGTGGTGGTAGCAATCTCATCCTGTCCCACAAAGGCAATCTTATCCCCTTTGTTGACCCGAAAGGAAATGTTGTCCAGCACCTTGACGCCGTCCACCGTCTTGGACAGTCCTTCCACCGCCAGGATCTCCTTTCCGGCCTCCCGGTCCATGGAGAAGCCGACGAAGGGATACCGACGGGAAGAAGCAGGCATCTCCTCCACCGTCAGCTTCTCCAGCAGCTTACGACGGGAGGTGGCCTGCCGGGACTTGGACTTGTTGGCAGAGAACCGCTGGATAAAGCTCTGCAGTTCCTTGATCTTCTCCTCGTTCTTCTTGTTCTGCTCACGCATCACCCGCTGGATGAGCTGGCTGGACTCGTACCAGAAGTCGTAGTTGCCGACATAGATGCGGATCTGGTTGTAGTCCACATCCACAATATGAGTACAGACATTGTTGAGGAAGTGACGGTCGTGAGATACCACAATAACGGTGCCATCGTAGTCCATGAGGAAATCCTCCAGCCAGCGGATGGAGTCGATATCCAGGTGGTTGGTAGGCTCGTCCAGCAGGATAATGTCCGGATGGCCGAACAGGGCACGGGCCAGCAGGATCTTCACCTTCTGCTTATCCGCTAAGGAGGCCATCGTATCGTACAGCAAGGAATCCTCCATGCCGAGGCCCTGCAGGATCTGGCCAGCTTCGGTCTCCGCTTCCCAGCCATTCATCTCGGCAAATTCGCCTTCCAGCTGGGCAGCCAGCTCGCCGTCCTCGTCGGAAAAATCCTCCTTGGCGTACAAGGCATCCTTCTGCTTCATGATCTCATACAGACGGGGGTTGCCCTGGATGATGGTGTCCAGCACGGTAAACTCGTCGTAGGCATAGTGATCCTGCTTGAGCACCGACATACG
>SVPB01000049.1 GCA_015066065.1 Oscillospiraceae bacterium
GGGATAGCCGATAGCGGCAGAATAGCCGTCGATCTTGGCAGACAGATTCAGCTGTACAATATCGCCCTTCTGGAACTCCCGGTACGAGGAACGGGAGATGGCGTGACGGGTGGACGCCTCGGAGAACACGTACATGGGCAGGCCCTCGTATTCGGCGCCGTGTTCGTACACCGCCTTTTGAGCGACACCCACCATCTGCAGCTCGGTCATACCCGGGCGGATGGCCTTGATGACCTCCTGGGTGGCGATATTGGCGATACGGTAGCCCTCTCGCAGACAGTTAAGCTCGTTTTCCGACTTGATGGAACGCAGCTCCACCATCACCTTGCCGGCATCGATGATCTCCGCCTCGGGGAACGCTTCCCGGATGGCATTGAAGATGGTCACCGAGGTGTCCAGGAAGGACGCTACGCCGATGCGGATCTTCTTGCCGGTGACACCGATGTATTGAAACACGTCCGCAAAGGTGTCGGGCTTGAGCTCCGGATACGCCGGGTCGGCCCCCTCACGGTAGGCGGTGAGCACAAAGGTGCGGTCCAGCTTGTTGCGGTCGGCACCGAACACCGCGGACTCCGGGCCCACCATCAGGGCGGCACGGCCGTCAGCCGAGATGGCGACACCGGCACGCTCAAACAGCGGCCAGAAGCCGGAGAAATACCGGGGATTGGCGTAGTCGGCTTCATTGCCGTTGACGATCAAGGCGTCCAGCCCTTCACGCTGCAGGATGGCGGCGGCACGAGCCACGCGCTCCTTGTACTCATGATCGGGGATACAGATTCTTGCCATGCTTTTGTCCTCCTTATGTCTTATTCACAATAGCCGGGAGTGGTGTAGAAGTGTACGTCCCGGGGTTCTGCCCGTCCGTACTGTGCCACAACGGGCACGTCACTTTCCAGCATGATGGCGTATTGCTCATCCTGCCGGGCGGTGTAAGCGCCAAAGTCTTTTGCCTCGTTGGTGCGCAGGCAACGCACCCGCATGGACTCTACTTCGGTAGGGAAGCGGAGGGGTTCTTTATCCGTGTAGATCAGGGTCACCGTAATGTGTGCTTTGCTGTCGGATACGTTGGTGATGATGATGGATTCGTGTCCCGGGATGAGGTTGTCGCCCTTGGGTGGCAGCTCCGCATCCGGGAAGATCCACACGTTCTTGCCGTAGTTCATGGTTATCTCTCCTATCTAAGTATAGCATAGTTGGGTTGATTTTGGGAGCTGTTTTTTACAGGCTGATCAGGAGGACGGCAAGGATGCCCACTCCCACGCCCAGCCATTGCCGCTTGGTGAACTTCTCACGGTAGATGAACACCGCCACCAGGAAGCTGATCACCTTGCTCAAGGCGCCCTTGATGGGGGAGATGGTGGACAGGTCAGGGATGTAATCGTAGGTTATCAAAATAAGTAGGTTGTTGATACCGTTAAACAGACCGGCCGCCATGCCGAACAGGATGCCGTAACGCAGCACCGTGCGCAGGTTTTGCCGCTCGTAGATAAAGCCCAGTATGGCCAGCCACACGGCCGCACCCAAAAAGGAGACAATGAGATACTCGTTTTTGTAGGTGTTGCCAAAGGCGTTGTTCTGCAGCTTGCCCACGATGGAAATGGCGGCGTTGGACAGGATCATCAGTATCACGCTGACCACCCATTTGGTGGTGATCTTGGGGGTATCCTCCGTGGCTCCGTTGCGGGACATCATCAGGATGACGGCTGTGACCACCAGTACCGTGCCGATGATGGTAAGGTAGGTGACGTTTTCGCCGGCGGCAAAACCGTAGATAATGGGGAGAAAGACACCAAAGGAGGTGCACAGACGGGTCAATCCGAAGGAGCCGGATGCCAACGCCAGATATCCTGTATAAAAGCCGACGGCATACAGCAGGGAGTTGCATACACCGTAATAAAAGACGCCGGTGGACAGCTGGAAGCCGCCTGTATCGGTGACAAAGAAGTACATGGTGGCAAACAGACATAGCACCGCATTGAAGAACATCCCGCCTTTGCCGTGCTTTTGGCCGTATCCCTTGACGATCATTCCCTCAAACAGATGAGCGAAGATGCTGCCAAGGATGATCAGCAGTCCGATCATGGTGTTACTCATAAGGCATCGCTCCTTTTAAGGTGCCACACGGGGAATCAGGTTGCCGCTTTCCTCGGTAGCAAAGGGCGACAGGAAGTCGTTTTCGTACAGCTTGCGTTCTTCCTCGTTGGAGAAGTCGGGGATGGTGTAGGTGCGGCTGTTATCCAGCACACTGCGCCAGCTCAGGATAGCGGCGGCGGACAGCGCCGTGGCCCGGTAGACGTTAAAGAACGGCTCGTATTCGCCCTTGATGTACTTGATAAAGTACAGCAGCATCCAGAAGTCGATGCCGCCGTGCCCCAGCTTCATCTGCTCCTCGGTAAAGTCGGCGTATTCTTCTTTGGACACCATATCCAGTTCCGCATACTGGGGCTTATACACCTCGATCTCGGGAATCTCCTCATCGGGGAAGAAGTGGTCGTTGGCGTTGGCAAACAGCACCTGCGTCTCATCGTACCGCTTGGTTTCCAGCACACCCTTTTCGCCGATCAGGCGGAACCACTTGCTGGTGGGACCGTACCCGGCACATCCGGTCACGTCCAAGGTGGCGCCGTTATCCATCCTACACAGTATCTTGGCACCCGAGTGATCGGTCAGCATGTTCTTTTGCTTGGCGCGGTCGCCTACACGTACCACGGTGGCGGTCACCTGCTTGGGCATCAGACCGGTGACATACATCAGGGAGCCCAGGGTGTGCATGTTGTAGTAGGTGCCGGGCATCATGCGGCGCCAGTGGGTGCTGTCATCGGCGTACGGCTTGATGGTGCCTGCATAGTGGAGGTATTCCGCTTCGGCGTAGAATACGTCACCCAGCTTGCCGGCAGCGATCTGCTTCTTCATAAACTGCAGTGCTTTCTTGTAAGGGCCGTTGGCGCCCAGCATGTATTTGGCGGTGGATTTCTCGGCGGCCCGGCACAGCTTGACGCAGTCGCCAAGGGTGGGGGCGGCGGTGGTGTCACTGATAACGTGGATGCCCTTTTCCAGCGCTTTGATAGCGTAGTCGGAGTGCTCGTGGAAGAAGTTGGTCAGCACCACAGCGTCGATGCCGGAATCCAGTAGCTCGTCGTAGTTGGCATACACCGCCACGCCCTCCGGTAGTTTCTCCTTGATTTCTTTTGCTTTGTCGGCATCGTTTTCGCACACCGCATGCAGACAAGCTCTGTCGCCCATGGTCTGCAGCAGCTCAATGAAGGTGATGCCACGGATGGTGCCTACCACACCAAACTTGATGGTTGCCATAATGTTTCCTCCTTAAAACACATTAATAAACATCGGTACCGTTTTGGGTTGCATCGGTCAGCGGAATGTCAGCTGCACTCTCTCCCTCGCCGGGGATAAAGCCTTCGTAGACTTCTCTCTTGGCTCTTCCAAACACCTGAATATCCCGCATGAGGGTCTCCCGGTATGTTGGGGTCAACACCCGCCAGGAGGAGGTGATAAAGCCTGCCACCCGTTCCGGTGCGGCGTTTTCCTTAAAGTAGCGGAGCATATCCAGCGCATTGTAGCGGCATTTGTTAAAGGTAGAGACGCAGGGGATAACGGTGTAGCCGTCGTTGACACAGGGCAGCGCATGCTTCATAAAGCGGACGATAAAGGGGTCATCCTCTACGTATGTCATGTTTAGGCTGGCATACGGCTCCTTGGAGTAGTAGTCGATGTATGCCTGCCGGGAGGCAATAGGTGTCAGATGCTCCGGATAGATGGCGTTGTACATCCAGGGGGACAGCACCAGCTCGCCGGCCTTTATCTGCTGGCGGAAATCCTCCGGGTAGTTAAAGCAAGGGTCAGCCCAGATCCAGGGCGTGGCGCCGGTCTCTCGTACGCAATCAAAATAGAATCGCAAATCATGCCACAGCTGATCCTTGTGACGGTAGATGGCTAGCGACGACATGGCGGCGTGGCGGGCATCCTCCTCATCCATGCCTAAGTGGATGTAGGGGGGATGGTCAAACAGCTCGGCCGCCTCGGTGATCAGATCACGGCACACCTGATAGTAGGTGGGGGTGCACAGCATATGCTCGTACTCACACAGCCAGCCGTCGTGGGTGGCAGAGAAGTTGAGCTTGGGGATGGCTTGTATGCCCAGCTCCTTAAGACGCTTAACCTCCCGGCGCATCCGGTCGGTGCTCCAGGCGCCTTCCAGAGCGATCTCCGGGTGGCTGTCGTAGCGGATGCCGTCCAGCAGATCAAACACAATGGTGTTAATGCCGTTTTGGGTCGCTTCGGAAACTACCGCTTCCCACACGTCCTCGTCAAACAGGCGCTCGCACTTCTTTAGCTCCCAGTTTTTGGATAGTGGCACCAGTAACGCCCATATCATGGTTTGTTCCATCGTCTACCCCCTTGGTGCCCAAACATCACGGTGCTGCTCCGGTGCTGTTTGGAATTTTTATCTATTATAGCATTGACAAACGCACTTTTCTTGTGATATTATCCTATATAATGGTAAATTATTCACTTTTGAGGTGCGTATGCAACTATATACTTATCTGGATAAAAAACAACACGGGACCCTGGAGTTTCCGGTGGAATACTACTTGGTGGATGTGCATCACCCCCAGTATCGGATGAACTTTCATTGGCACAAGGAGTGGGAGCTGCTCCGGGTGGTGGTGGGCACCTTTGCGGTGACGCTGGAGGATAAGCAGTATATCCTTCAGGCAGGCGATGTGCTGCTCATCCCGGGCGAGACGCTTCATGGGGGCGAGCCTCAGGGCTGTGTGTACGAATGCTTGGTGTTTGACCTGTACGGTCTGTTTTATAAGCTGGAGGCGGTCAAGACCTGGCTGCGCCCTTTTTACCGCAAAGAATATCTGCCGCAAACACTGTTTGCGGCGGATGATCCTTCGAGCGCCGTACACACGATGGTGGATACCTTGATGGGGGCCGGTACCCAAGCAGGATATGAGCTGACCATTCTGTCTGAGCTGGGGAGGCTGTTTGCTTATATTATCCGAAGCCAGCTATATAGCGTGCAGGGTGCCGACGAAGGTCATGGATCGGAAAGACTTAAGCCGGTGTTGGAGTACATCGATCGACATTATGCCCAGACGGTGCGGCTGGAAGATCTGGCACGGGTGGCCGGCATGAGCCCCAAATATTTTTGCCGGGTGTTTCGTGCGATGACCCACTATACCCCTATGAATTATGTCAACATCTACCGCATTGAACAGGCTGCCTATCTGCTGGATACCACCGACCTGAGCATCACCGAGGTGGGTACCCGGTGCGGCTTTTGGGAAAGCAGTCATTTTACCAAAGTGTTTAAGCAGTATAAGCATATCACCCCCCGCCAGTATCGGGCGGAAAAGCGATAAAGAAAGCGCCGTGCCTCTTGGGCACGGCGCTTTGGTTACTGGTTGGCAATCTTCTCCAGAAGCCCCTTGATATCAATGGATTGAGGACAGACTTTGCTGCATTCTCCGCACCCGACGCAATCACCGGCACCGACACCGGCAGGGAAGGCTTCTTTGGCTTCGTGGAAAGTTATCTTGGCCGCCAGATAGCGGTTGTATTCCTTGAAGATGACGGAGATAGGGATGCCCTGCGGACACACATCCGCACAGTAGTTACACCCGGTGCAGGGGATCTGCCGCACCTCCCGGATGATGGCACGTACCCGATCGGTGGCTTCCCGTTCCTGTTCGTTTAAGGGGGTGAAAACCGCAAAGCTGCCGATGTTATCCTCCATCATGGCCATGGTGCCCATGCCGGAAAGCACCATCATCACCTCTGGAAAGCTGGCGGCATAACGCAGGGCGTAAGAGGCGTAACTGCCGCCGTGCAAGCCATCCAGAACGGCGGCCGCCTTATCCGGCAGATTGACCAAAGCGCCTCCCTTGACCGGCTCCATGACGATGACCTTTTTGCCGTGCTTGACCGCCACATCGTAGCAGGCTTTGCTCTGCACACCGGGGTCATCGTAGTCCAGGTAGTTGATCTGCAGCTGCACCACTTCCACATCGGGCTGTTCGGACAGGATGCTGTCCAGCACCTCAGCCGTGTCATGGAAGGACAGGCCGATATGACGTATTTTGCCTTGCTCCTTCAGCTTTTTAACGATCTCAAAGCTGTGACATTCCTTGTGCTTCTGATAAGAATCCCGGTTCAGGGCATGAAATAGGTAAAAATCGAAGAATTCCACGCCGCACAAGGCCAACTGGCTTTCAAACAACGGGACGATGTCTTTCTCCTCTTTAAAGCACCACGCAGACAGCTTGTTGGCCAAAACAAAGGCTTCCCGGGGATAACGAGTGGCAAGGCAGTCGCGGATGGCGGTTTCGCTCTTGCCGTCGATGTACCCATGGGCCGTATCGAAGTAGTTAAATCCTGCCTCCATGAAGGCATCGATCATCCGGTTGAATTCGTCATAGTCCACCTGACCGTCCACCGTTTTAAGACGCATACAGCCAAAGCCCAATTTCTTCTTTATCTTGTTAAAGCTCATGTCTTACACCTACCTTATATTAGTATTAAACCACAGATAGGGCATTTTGACAAGCCTAAAAAGCGACGATAATCGGATTGGCCGACTAAGTGAAAAAAGGGGCCCCAACACACTAGATAATCTGACCCCCATCTGACCCCCATATGGCTTTTTGACCCCCATTTTGACCCCCATTTTCTATCAAAAAAAGCGGAATAAACCAGCAAAAAACGACATAGACGCAAAAGCCGCCCGGAGGGATACAGCCGCGGCGGCATACGCCTTGCGTCTTGCGTCCTCGTGGCATAGCCACAGCGGACTTCGCGGCTAAAAACAGTCCACCGGACTGTTTTTATAACGCCGCTTACCCTCTCAGGGTTCGAATCCCTCCGAAAACGAAAAAGAGCACCGACCATGAAGGTCAGCGCTCTTTTTTGCGAAAGAGAGACAAAAAGTAGTGTATGTAGGGGTAAGAAAGACCAAAAGTATTCAATATCAGCCGTACTTCTCAATTGTTTTTTTATAATACTTTTCTATTAAAATAGTTGTCTTCTTGTTCTTCGGTATGCATGCCTTTTCCCACAAAGGAAGTGCTTTTTTGAAATATCCGATACGATATTCTCTCATCCAAAGAAATGCTCTGCAATAATGATCTTCAATAGTGTGCAACTCGTTCCATTTAGCGGTAGATTTTATACCAAACCCGTAGTACACAGCAATTCCTTTCTCATCAATTCTATAACTGTTTGGAAAAAGAAAAACATATCCAAGTAAACAAATACAACCAATAACTATAATAATGATTGATATTGTTAGTTCTTCAGATAAAGTATATATACCAAGCAAAATGAGAACTGAGAAAATCCCAATCCAAAAGGCCCACCGCTTATTAAAAAACAGTTTGCTTTCTTTCATTTCACATTCTCCTTTGCGGTGTTGATGGAGGAGATGAGCATAATACGAATACTTGCACAAGCAGAGTCAAGGGATTTGTATTCTTCTTCAGATATGTAATTAGTTTTGAACAGCAGTTCCAACCAATATCCGGTTTCATTTGCTTCTTTGAGAGCAATTTGCAATTTTGCAATGAAGTCTGCTTTGCCGTGAGCATATTGTGCTTCACGGATATTTGCACCGATAGATGTGCCACTTCTGCCGATTTGGTTAGAAATAATGGATTCCCGTTTTTCCTTCAAAGATTTCACAAGGTTAATAATAGACACTGCAAAATCCATTGATTGCGTTCTCAATTTGCTTTCCGACATAATAACACCTCCGCTTCATATAAATTATACCATAAAACTTGTTAGATTTCAATAATTAGTGAAGTTGCGGCAAGCCGCAGTGAAGTTATACCTTACGGAATAGTGAAGTATTGCGCCATTGGCGCAAAGTGAAGTTAAGTGTTCCGTATATCGTGCCGAAGGCACACTTCACGCACGAAGTGCGCTTCACGTCCGAAGGATACTTCACGTTCCGAGTAAGCGGAACACTTAGTTCAAAAAAAGAACCTTTGTCTTGGTAGACAAAGGTTCTTTTTTTTGTTGGCCCGCCCGGAGGGATTCGAACCCCCGGCCTTTGGAATCGGAATCCACTGCGATATCCAGCTTCGCCACGGGCGGATGGGGTGCTTACAGAAAGCGTCTACTATTGTACACTACTTTTACCCGTATTTCAAGAGGAAATTTTGCTTTTCCCGGTAACTTTTTCTTAAATTTCGCCGTTGAGACGTTTTTTCATCAAAATAAGCGCCAGTTCCAGATCCAGAGGGTGTCCACGTCCGCCGTGTTGATGGCGCTTGTTACATCATAGAGGGGGGAGGTCTCTAAAAAGTGTTGGGAGTTTAGATGAGTGGCAGGACGTGCGATGTACACCAGCAGGGGCTTGCCGCACAGATCGGCAATATTCTTGTTGGGTATTCCCTTGGATCCGGCATGGGCCGGGATGATGGCAACACGATGCGTAAAAGCCCTTCTTTCGCCTCCTTCCTATCGCAATCGACAGGTTGTGTCAATGTGTTGGTCTTTACTTTTTCACGTTTTTCTGGTATACTGTTAGGGTAAGTTAAGAAAAAGGAGGCGTTTTCGTGGAGATACTCCGGTTTTTGGAGGACTTGCGCACGCCGGTGCTGGATGAATTTTTTGCGCTGGTGACCCGTCTGGGAGAGGAGACACTGTTTATCCTCGCCGGGTTGGTGTTCTTTTGGTGCGTGAGCAAAAAGCAGGGCTACTACCTCTTGAGCGTGGGCTTCTTGGGGACGGTTCTCAATCAGTTTCTCAAGCTCTTGTTTCGCATCCCCCGTCCTTGGCTGAGAGACAAAAGCTTCACCATTGTGGAAAGCGCCCGGGCAGAGGCCACCGGATACTCCTTTCCTTCCGGTCACACTCAGAGCGCCGTGGGAGTGTTTGGCAGTATTGCGCGCTTGAATCACCGTTGGTGGGTGCGGCTGCTGTGCATCATCGCCTGTGTGTTGGTGCCGTTGTCCCGTATGTGGCTGGGGGTACATACCCCGGCGGACGTGGGGGTTTCCATTGTGGTGGCGCTGGTGCTGGTGTTTTTGCTGTATCCGCTGGTCAATAAAGCCTTTGACCGTCCCGGCACCGCCCGGCTGTTCTTTGGGAGCATGCTGTTGCTGTCGGCGGCCTATCTGGCTTTTGTGTACCTATATCCCTTCCCGGCGGATACCGACCCGGAAAACTTGACACACGGAATCAAAAATGCATACAAGATCCTTGGCTGTGTACTGGGCCTGTGGGTTGCCTACGAGGTGGATGCCCGGTATATCCGCTTTGACACCCGGGCGGTGTGGTGGGCCCAGCTGCTTAAACTGGTGCTGGGACTTGTTCCCCTGTTACTCATCAAATCCGGTCTCAAGGAGCCGCTGTACGCCCTCTTTGCCGGCAGTTATCTGGCGGACGGAGTGCGGTACGCCCTCATCACCCTCTTTGCCGGTTGTGTGTGGCCGCTGACCTTCCGCTTTTTTAGCAGATGCGGTAAGAAATAAGGAGGCTTTTATGAAAAAGATGCGTTTGTCCCTATGGTGCATATGGCTGTGTGTGGCGTTGCTTGTGAGCATGACCGGCTGTGCCGCCGTGCAGGCAGAAGACCTGATGGAGGGCATCACCCCTCAGCCGGTGACGGCTGCAAAGCATCTTCTGGATGGTGCCTACAACGCCCGTGTCGCAGACTTTGCGGTGCGGCTGTTCAGGGCGGCAGGGAAGGGGGACAATCCGCTGGTTTCTCCCCTTTCGGTGCTGTGTGCGTTGGGTATGACCGCCAATGGCGCCAAGGGAGAGACTCGCGTCCAGATGGAGCAGGCGCTGGGCTTGTCTGCCGATGAGCTGAATACCTATCTGTATGCTTATCTGTCCTCCTTGGATGAGGAAGGCATGGGCAGCCTGTTTCCGGCTAATTCCGTGTGGCTGACCGCTGATGACCGCTTAACGGTGGAAAAGGACTTCCTGCAGACCAACGCCGATTACTATGGCGCCGATGCTTATAAGGCGCCCTTTAATGAACAGACACGGCAGGATATCAACGGCTGGGTGGAGGATAAGACCCACGGGATGATCCCCCAGATGCTGGAGGACATGGACCCGAATGCGGTGATGGTCCTTGTGAATGCCCTCGCCTTTGAGGCGGCGTGGAGCGAGCCGTACACCGAAACGCAGGTGCGCTCCGGCACCTTCTACGGTGCGGATGGTCAAGAGCGCACCGTGGACTTTATGTACGGAAATGAAAGCGCTTACATTGAAGACGAAAACGCCATCGGCTTCCTCAAGCCGTACGCCGGCGGCCGTTACGCCTTTGCCGCATTGTTGCCCCGGGAGAACGAGATGACCTTGGAGGCATACATGGAGACTTTGGACGGAGCAGCACTGCACGCCATGCTGTCAGGACGGACGTGGCGGTCGGTGCAAACCGCTGTTCCCCGCATGAACATCACCTGGGGCACCGATATGGCGGCTGTCCTCGCCGCCATGGGTATGCCGTTGGCTTTTGACGAAACGAAAGCGGATTTCACCGGCCTGGGGCGTTCCACCGCCGGCAACATCTTTATTAACCGGGTGCTGCACAAGACCTCCATCACCGTAGGGGAGAAGGGCACCAAGGCTGGTGCCGCCACGGCGGTAGAGATGGCGGATAAGATGGCCGCCGATCCTTATGAGAACGTACAAGTATATCTGACCAGACCCTTTGTGTATATGCTGGTGGATACCACTACCTGCACCCCCTTATTTATCGGCGCCATGCATCAACCGGCCGATTAATTGAGCATAAAAAGGGATGCGGATACAAGCGTCAAGGCTTGTATCCGCTTCCTTTTTATAGTATCCGTTCGCCGGTTTGACTGTCTGGCAGTACCGTATGGCCGGTTTCCTCCTCCTTCTCTGGTAAGGAGGTAAAATCCGCCGTCACTCTGCTTTCAGAAGAGTCACATCGGATGGTCATATTCCTCCTGCCACAAGCGGTGGCTCTGCAGCAGCTGGCGCATGTCCTGCGGCAAGGGGGCGGTAAAGGTCAGTTCTTCTCCGGTGACCGGGTGGGTCAGGGTAGTCACGGCACAATGCAGACCGTGACGAGGGAGAAACGTCTCATCGGTACCGTACATGGTATCTCCGACCAGAGGATAGCCCAGCCAGCTCATGTGTACCCGGATCTGGTGGGTACGGCCGGTCTCGATGACCACCCGGACAAGAGAGATCTCCCCATCGGTACCGAGAGCCTGCCAATGGGTGAGGCTGTCCTTGCCGCCTTCGCCTACCTCCCGGGTGATACAACTGCCTTCCCGGATCCGGATGGGCTGGTCGATGGTCCCTTCGCCCGTGAGCGCACCCAGCACAATGGCCAGATACACCTTGTATGGCTTCTGCGCCAGGGCGTAGGCCACGTGGGGGCTTTTGGCCGCTACCAGCAGGCCGCTGGTGTTGCGATCCAGCCGGTTGATGGGGCGGAAGGAGAGGGGCGTGCCCTGCCGTTCAAAGTACCCTACCACCGCATTGGCTAAGGTAGGCTCCGGCTTGCCGGCAGAAGGGTGTACCGCCAGGTAAGGCGGCTTGTCAATGACCAGCAGATGATCATCCTCGTATACCACCTGCAGGGGAATGTCCGCCCCTTCGATGCGCACCGCATCCTCCGGCATCCGCACCTCCACCGTCTGTCCGGCACGAAGCCGGTCGATGGAACGCATCGGCTGTCCATCGGCGGTCATGCCGCCGTCCACCCGTTTGAGCTTAACGACCATCCGCCAGGAAAGACCGCATTCCCGGCGCAGAAAGTTTTGCATGGTCTCCCCGTCATAGGAAGCCGGAACGGTATAGCGGTAGACGGTCATAGGGACGCTCCTTTTTTAACACGACAGAGCCGGGCTGTTCGTTTGCGCAGGATGATGTACAGGGTGATAAACGTCAGCCCCCAGGAGATGGGGTAGGCGGCAAACACGCCCATAAGGCTCTGCCATACCGGGGATACGGTGTAGATCCATACCACGCGGAACAAGCACACACCCACCACGCTGACCAGCATGGGCGGCAGGGAAGAACCGGTGCCCCGGATGGTACCGCCCGCTACGTCCATCATGCCGCAGATGACATAGGTGGCGGTGACCAGATACATACGGCTGACGCCGTAGTCAATAGCGGCAGCCGAGTCGGTGATGTAGATGGACAGCAGTGGACGAGCAAAAATGAGACCGAAAGCGCAAACGATGGCACCGGCTGTCATCATACATGCCGTGCAAGCACGGAAGATGGGCATCACCCGATGGGGTCGCCCGGCACCGACGTTCTGTCCGGCAAAGTTCATGGAGGTCTGGGAGAAGGCGTACATAATGTTGTAGAAGAAGCCTTCGATGTTGCCGGCGGCAGCGTTGCCAGCCACCGCAATGGGACCGAAAGCATTAATGGAGGATTGGATGATCAGGTTGGAGATGGAGAACATACCACTCTGCAGACCGGTGGGTATGCCCAAGCGAAGCATCTGTTGCATGGGCCGGATATGGAAACGTAACCGACGCCATTCCAGACGGCAGGCATCCTGCCGTCGCATCAGTGCCCACAGCACCAGCACACAGCTGACAAGCTGGGAGATGGCGGTGGCCGTTGCTACTCCTGCCACGTCCATATGAAACTTGGTGACGAACAGCACGTTAAGCCCCACATTCACCACACCGGAGAAGGTCAGAAAATACAGAGGACTTTTGGTATCTCCGGCGGCACGCAGAATGGCGGCGCCAAAGTTGTAGATCATCCCGGGGATCATACCGATCAAGTAGATGCGAAGATACAGGATAGACAGATCGATAAACTCTTTTGGTGTATTCATCCACTCAAGTAACTGAGGGGTAAAGAAAATACCGATGACCGCCACCACCGTGCCACAGAGGACGGACAAGGGGATAGCGGTATGTATGGTGCGTCCGATGCGGTGACGGTCGCCGGCTCCCACCGCTTGTGCCACCACCACGCCGGCGCCGATGCCGATGCCGTTAAACAGGTTCACCAGCAGATGGGCTACCGAGCCGGTAGCGCCAACGGCACCTACCGAGTTACTGCCGCAGAAGCGTCCTACCACCACCAGATCAGCAGCGTTGAACAGCAGCTGCAGGATACTGGTCAGGATGATGGGCACGGTGTAGCGGATGACGTTACTCAACAGCGGTCCGTCCAGCATATCAATGTTTCTCTTTGCCATTGACGTTACACTCCTTTCGGCACGCATAAAAGGTGGCTTGTCGTTGACAAGCCACCTTTTGAATTACTTCTTCATAGCCAAGGCCGCTTTGACCTTAGCCACAATGTTGTCAGCACACAGGCCGTAGAGGGGCAACAGCTCCAGCGCAGGGCCGGATTTGCCAAAGGTATCCTCCACTCCTACGCGTATCACCGGAACAGGCACTGTTTCGGCAATAACTTCGGCCACGGCACTGCCGAGACCGCCGATGATGTTGTGCTCCTCGGCGGTGACGATGGCGCCGGTTTCGGCGGCGGCTTTGATCAGGATATCCCGGTCGATAGGCTTGATGGTGGCCATGTTGATGACCCGGGCATCGATGCCTTCGGCGGCCAAAGTCCCGGCGGCCTGCACCGCTTCATTGACCATGAGGCCGGTGGCCACGATGGTCACGTCCTTACCGTCACGCAGCACATTGCCCTTGCCGATCTCAAAAGGTGCATCCTCGTCGGTGATGACCGGCACCGCCAAGCGACCAAACCGCAGGTACACCGGGCCGTCCAGCTCCACCGCCGCACGCAGCGCCTTGCGGGTCTCCACCGCATCGGCAGGATTCAGGATGGTCATACCGGGGATGGTACGCATCAGAGCGATGTCCTCGCAGCACTGATGGGTCGCACCGTCCTCGCCTACCGAGATGCCGGCGTGGGTGGCGCCGATCTTCACATTGAGGTGGGGGTAGCCGATGGAGTTGCGCACCT
>SVPB01000050.1 GCA_015066065.1 Oscillospiraceae bacterium
CATTATGTGTCCCGCTATGAGCTTTATTGCCGCTTTTCTTTATTATAACTATGGGGCTGGATTCAATATGTGGACTCTGCTTCTTTTGAGGTGCTGTTTGATATCGCATCTGCTTTAAAGGTTACAGTAGCTGAATTGTTTGAATGAAAATTTGCATGACCTGTTAGGTCATGTTTGCGCCAAACCTATTGACCCTACATTTTTGCAATGGTATAATGAGTACAACAAAACATCAGAACGGCTTGAAGCACAAGGCAAGCCAAAGGATGAAGATAAGGATCTTTCTTATGACTGTAAACGGAACAAAAAAGATAAAGCTGCTTCGTGCAGTGAAGGAGTAAAACGATGGAGAACAAAGAAAAAGAAACATTCCATTATACCTATTCCGCAAAGGAGCAAGAAGAAATCAAGGCTATCCGCAAAAAGTATGTTGCCTCAGAACAACCCGAGGATAAGATGGCACAGCTTCGCCGTCTTGATGCGGCGGTAACACAAAAGGCGACAATCGTTTCGCTTGTGTTTGGGATCATCGGTGCGTTGATCCTGGGCATGGGCATGAGCCTGGCGATGACGGAAATTGGCCACACCATCGGTCTGTCCGTGGGCGTGGCGACGGTGATGGGGGGGCTGATTGGGGTCGTAGGTATCGTGCTTGTGTGCGCGGCTTATCCCATCTATAATCGCTTGCTCATAAAGGCGCGGCAAAAGATCGCTCCCGAAATCATTAGGCTGACTGATGAGCTGATGAAGTGACATACCCCTTGTGAAGGGGTTAAGGAAAGAGACGGCGGTTTTCCGCCGTCTCTTTCTTTACCATAATCCCAGAAACGCTTGTTGACATTTCAACAAGCGTGTGGTAAAATACAACTTGTTGATATTTCAACAAGTTGCGGAGGGAAATGTGATGCAAGAAAGATTTGAGACGTTTACGGTGCTGATCAATAGGATCGGTCGTTCCATAAGAAAGATCAAGAATCAGGAGATGGCAGAGTATCATCTGCGAAGCGCACATGTGTCGTGCCTTTATTATATCTATTCCTTAAAACGGGCAACGGCTACCGACCTCTGTGAGCATTGCGAAGAGGATAAGGCAACCATTTCCCGGGCGTTGGATTACCTTGAAACCAACGGTTATATTATCCGTGAACACGAAAGCGCCAAGCGATACAAGAGTCCGATCCGGTTAACGGATAAAGGGACGGAAGCCGGCAGAAAGATTGCTGACAAAATAGACGGCGTCCTTGAGACGATCAGTGGAGGTCTTACCGAGGAGGAAAGAATAGCGTTTTACCGCAGTTTATCCATTGTCAGCGATAGCTTGGAAGCAATGTCGAAGTCTAAGGAGGAAAGCTTGTGAAGGTAAGGATTATTGTGGATTCAACGGCAGACTTGATGCCGGAATACAAAAGCCGCGTAAGTGTGGTGCCGTTAACGGTGCGCTTTGGTGAGGAAGAATATATCGATGGCGTTACCATGGATCATAAAACCTTTTATGAGAAGCTGATAGAGAGCGACGTGCTTCCCACAACCAGCCAGGCAACGCCCGATGCTTTTACGAAAGAGTTTGAAGCGGTCAAAGCGGCCGGCGAAGCGGCAGTGGTCATCACCCTGTCCTCCTGCTTTTCGGGCACCTATCAAAGCGCTGTTATAGCGGCGGCAGAATACGAGAACATCTATGTGGTGGATAGTGGCAGCGTCGCGATGGGCAGCGGCATTTTGGTGGAATTCGCTTTCGGGTTGCTTGATGAAGGGCGAAGCGCCGAAGATATTGCCTGTGCCTTGGAGGAGGAAAAGAAAAAGATCGTTGTAGTTGCTTTGGTGGATACGCTGGAATACCTCAAAAAAGGAGGCCGTGTTTCAAAGGCGGTGGCCTTTGCCGGCGGTGTGCTTAATATCAAACCGGTTCTCTCGGTGACCAATGGTGAAATCCATATGCTGGGAAAGGCGCGAGGCTCCAAGATGGGCAACAACCTGCTGGTTCAGGAAATTGAAAAAGCAGGCGGCATTGATTTTGACAGACCTGTTTTACTTGGCTATAGTGGGATTACGGATGCCCTGCTGCAAAAGTATATTGAAGATAGTCGCCATATCTGGGAAGGCCATCTTAAAGAAATTCGCTATACGACAGTTGGCAGCGTTATCGGCACGCATGCCGGCCCCGGTGCGGTTGCGATGGCATTCTTTAAAAACGCGCAATGAGTGCATAAAGCCGGTATGACACGTTCCATTAGCCGAACGCCATCGCTGCTACAAAGTGACAAGCCCCCTCATTGAACCGTTGCGGTTCGATCGAGGGGGCTTTTCATCTTTTGGGCGGTTATTATTGCTGTTTCTTTTGTGCCGGACGATCTCCCAACCCGGAGAGGATGACCGCTATCAGTCCCAGCACAGCGCCGATAACCAGATCGGCAGTTAGTGAATCGCTGCCGGCGATAATGGAAACGATGGCCGTGATGACGGCCGAAAAGGGCATCACGACCGCAACGACGGTGGCATCGATGTGTTTCATGGCGTTGGTCCGTATCAGCCAGCAAAGCGTATAGGTGATCAACACCACGACCGTGTTGGCGAGGACAAGCTGCCAACGAAAATCGAACATTATTTTCTCAATACCCATTTTATGTAGGACGACAGCGCTGGTAAACGAAATCACCATTTCAGTAAAAAACTGTATCATGAGATATAAGGGTGCCTCCAGCTTTTTAGCGAAAGCTCCGGTACAAGCGATGTTGACACCGTAGAAAACTCCTGCCAAGGCGCAAAGGATGTCACCGACCAGGCCGGCGCCACCGTTGCTGGCGGTCATGCTGCTAATGATATAGCTGCTGAATAGGCAGAGCAGAGCGCCCAAAACCGTCAGAAGGGTGGGCTTCTTTTTGAACAAGAGGAATAAAAGGAGTGGTACGACCAGGACCGACAGGTTTTCTAAAAACGCATAGTGAGTGGGGGTGGTGTACTGCAGCCCGATCTTCTGGAGAATGTTAGCGACGGATAAGAAAAAACCGGTGGGGATAGCGACGGCAAAGTAGGTTTTGTTTAATCGCTTCAGCTTCTTCCGAGAGAGAATGAACAATCCCGTTGCACCAACAAGGGAGGCAAAAGCGATGCGAATCGTGGGCGAATAGTATTGATAGAAATATAGGGTGATCATCGGAGCAATGCCCCAGACAATGATCACGAACACAAGCCCTCCATAGGCAAGCAGCTTGCCTTTGACAGCAATCATTCGGTCGTTCATGACCAGGCCTCCTCGGAAACTTCGATTTCATTGGAGGAATTATAACATGGGTCTTGCTTTTGTTGAAGACGAAGTTTATAATAGGGATGTGAAAATATTTCAATACAGGGGGGATTGCGTGGATACCCTGAAGATAAAAGCGGTGTTGCTGGCTGCGCAGTATCAAAGCCTTTCCAGAGCCGCCGAGGACTTTTCCTATACTCCGTCGGCACTCTCGCACAGTGTTGATTCTCTCGAAAACGAGCTAGGCGTTAAACTGCTGGATCGTTCCCACACCGGTGTGAAGCTGTCGGAAGAGGGGAGACTCCTGCTCGACAAGCTGTCGGCGGTGGTAGCGGCGGAGGATGACTTGAGGCAATGCGCCGCGGCTGTTTCTGCCGATAAGAGTCATCGGTTACGGATCGGCACGTATTCCAGCATATCGGTCAATCTGTTGCCCGAAATGCTCAACGGCTTTAAAGAACAATATCCGGAGATCAGCATTTCCATCACCGTGAGTAATCGGATCAGCGAGTGGCTGGACGAGGATGTTTCGGATGTGCTTTTTGGCATCGAGTATACCGATTATGAGTGGCTTCCTATTGCACGGGATGATTATGTTGCCGTGGTTCCTGAACAGCTGTTTGCCAACAGAAAGTCGATCCGTCACGATGAACTGTATCCCCATTCCTTCATCATAACGGAAAACCTGACCGTCTTACAGAGCTTTGATTTAAATCGGTTCAAAGAGCTTATTAATCTCAAAGCGGAGGACGATATGTCGGCCGTATCCATGGTGCAAGAGGGCATGGGCGTGACGGTTCTGCCGTCGTTGGTTTTAAAAAAGAAACCAAAAGGGATACGCACCGTTAAGCTGGAACCGGGTTTATACCGAACGCTGGGAATATCCTATAAAAAAGGTCTATCCCCGTCGTCCGGTGCGATGAAGTTTGTACGCTATTTAAAATCCTTACAGCGGTAATAAGCTCGGAGCCCCTTTTGCGCCGTATACCAGAGATGTAACCAAAGAGAACGCTCTGTCCGAGGACAGAGCGTTCTCTTTATGATGGTTCGATCAACTTAAAGCAGTTGTTTTTGTAATCGAGATAACGTTGCAGGCCGGTTTGGTCATCCAGGTGATTGTGTAGCTCCTGCAGCTCCTCCTGAAAATCGCAAACCAATGAGAGGTGGCCGCGTCTCAATGGATTTTTGATTGTAAAGGAGAACGCCTTGTCAGATAGCCAGTAGGCGGTAAAAGAGCAGCCAGGAGTGGCTTTTATGGCTTGGTTGAGCCGTTCTTGGCTGGTTTCTGTCAACAGCCACTCGGTGGTCTGGACTCTTTCTTCATTTTCGCTATAGCTGGTAGCATAGTGGGAGATGATGTCTCTTTCCGATAGGAGAAGGTTGCCTTGCTGATCGCGTACCGTAAAGAAAGGACGGAAGGTGTAGTGTCCATCAGGGTTTTGGGTTTTGTGTTGGGAGAAAAGCCAACTCAGTCCGTCCCGATCAGCATAGGCATAGCTCCAAGCACCGTGCCCCAGCCCTTTGAGCCGGATCATCTCCACCTTTTCACCGCCGACGGCTTGGATGACATCAAACATCATTTGTGAATTACTGTAGGAAACCGTACCGTCGTCGACGCTGTGGTAGATCTTGATGGGGATATCCGTTAACGCCTTTGCCTTGGCGGTGTCACCACCACCGCATACCGGCATGCCGGCGGCAAAGCGGTCTCCATAGTCCTGCAACAGATTCCAGGTGCCGTAGCCACCCATGGAAATCCCGGTGACGTAGATGCGATTCGCATCACAGGAATAGGTTTTCTCTATTTCATCCAGCAGATGGAGGACGCTGCCCAAAGGCCCTTTTTGGTCACCGGGCTGGTCACGGTCTAAATCCCACCAACCAAAGGATTGCGGACAGACGACCACCGCTTCAGCGACCAGATCGCCGTTGCGGTTAAACAGAACGTTGAAGTTGCTAAGCGGTTCTTCGTTATCGGTGCCCACCGCCCCGAGACCGTGTAACAGCAGGAGAACGGGGTATTTCTTGGCTGGGTCATAGCCGATCGGCAGGGATAAGCGGTAGGGGAGGACGTTGCCGTTTAGGGGATCGTGAAAGGTCTCGTAGCGGAACGTGAGCTCCGGGAAGGTATACTTGATAGGAAAAAATGAGGTGATCTTCTCGGGGACAGGAGACGCCTCTTCTTCATTCGGCACTGAAGTAAGCACGTCGTCTGCGTTGTCCGACACGGCGATGGAGGTGTCACCGCGCCACAGAAGGAGGGCGGTGCCGGTGACACTGCCAAGCAGGACGGCACATGCCAGGGTGATTAATAGCGTTCGTTTCATGAGGCCACCTCCTTTTTCTACATTCTATCACAAAGCCGGGCGGCTGTCTATGAACGTAACAACATTGTCATTTAATGTTTTCTTGCAATCCCGTTGACAATGTGCTACAATGCGGTCAAGGTGGGGATAGAGGGAGGAAGGAAAGTATGGTCTACATTATTACCGGGGCATCCCACACGGGTAAAACAGCGTTGGCCCAGAAGCTGCTGGAGAAGACTCATTACCCCTATCTGTCCATCGACCACCTCAAGATGGGGCTTATCCGCAGCGGATATACCCGGCTGACGCCTATGAGCGATGACGCCGACCTGACGGCGTATCTATGGCCCATCGTCCGGGAGATGATCAAAACCGCCATCGAAAACGAACAGCACCTCATTGTGGAGGGCTGTTATATTCCCTGCGATTGGGAAGCGGATTTTACCCCCTTCTACCGGGAACATATCCGGTACGTATGCTTGGTGATGAGCGAGAGATACATCCGGGAGCATTTTGACGATATTAAGGGCTATGCTCGTGTCATTGAACAGCGTCAGGACGACAGCGACTGCACCATGGAAAGCGTTCTGCAGGATAACGCCCAGGTGATGGCAAGGGCGCTGGCACACGGGGTCAGCTATCGGCTCATTGACAGCGATTATGATGTAAACGTCGACGAATGGAGGATACCATGATCTACACCGAAGCTACCAAAAAAGCGATGGGCGTGTGCTTTGACGCTCACCGAGAGCAGAAGGATAAAAGCGGTCTGCCGTACGTGTTTCATCCTTTTCATCTGGCAGAGCAGATGACGGATGAGGTGACCACGGTGGTGGCGTTACTGCACGACGTCGTAGAGGATTCGCCCCTGACATTTGATGATCTGTCCGACAAGGGCTTTTCTTCCGAGGTGATCGAGGCTCTGCGCCTTTTGACCCACGATAAGGATGAGCCATACATGGCGTACGTGATGCGTATTAAGGCGAATCCCATTGCTCGTGCGGTGAAGCTGGCAGATCTGCACCACAACAGCGACCTGTCCCGCCTGGATGTGGTGGATGATAAGGCGCTTGAACGTGTCGGGCGGTATGCCCAAGCCATTCGTCTGCTGGAGGAATAACCAAAACAGCCCGGACTGTGTGTCCGGGCTGTTATCTTATCTCTTAATGAAGTATTCTTCGTACCACACCAGGAAGGTGTAGATGGTCCATACCTTGCGCCAGTTGTCGGAGTTGCCGCCTACATACGCATCAAAGATCGCATTGATCTCGTCAAGGTGGAAGAATTCTGCCGCCATGGGACTGTTAAACTTCTTGCGCACGTCGCCGTTGTACCGGTCGTCCGCCATCCACATGCGGATGGGTACAACAAACCCCAGCTTTTGACGGAAGGCAATTTCCTCCGGGAGCACCTTGGCGGCGGCGGTGCGCAGGGCGACCTTGTTTTGCTCCTCGGTCACCTTAAATCGGGACGGCATACGGGAGGCGATATCGAAGATGCGCCGATCGGTCAGAGGCATACGTACCTCCAGACCGGCCGCACGGCTCATCTTGTCCACGTTAAGATAGATGTCGCCCTCCAGCCACACCTGAATATCCACATCAGACATCTTGGATAAGGGGTCTAATCCTTCGTTTTCCTCGTAGATGGACCGTACCAGATCGATAGGCTCAAAGTTGTCGTAGTACACCTTGAGCAGACGGCGCTTTTCCTCCTCCTTCATGATGTTGGTGTTGCCGACGTAGAAGGTCTTGAGGTTGTCCCCATATCGCTCGGCGTTGCGGTACATGTTATAGCCGCCAAAGAACTCGTCTGCCCCTTCGCCGGAATAGCAGATACCGGTGCCTTTAGCGGTGGCGATGCATCCCAGCGCAAAAGCCACGGCGGAGGCATCTCCCAGGGGCTGCTCCATATGATACATCACGTAGGGAACGATGCCAAAGTATTCTTCCGGCGTGATGAGACAGCGGTTAAACTGCCGTCCCAGCAGAGTGGCGGTCTCCCGTGCCAGCCCCGATTCATCCAGTCGGCTGTCGTCGTAGCCGCAGCTGTTGCAGGCAGGCGCATCCGACATGGCCAGCACGTAGGAGGAATCCACTCCGCCGGAGAGGAAGCTCTCCACGTACTCGTCCTCGGTTTTCACCTCGGCCATGACCGCCGCCACGGTGGTGTGCAGCTCGTCCGCCCACTCCTCCAGCGTTTTGCTTTCGTCCGGGTGGAAGGTAGGACGGAAATACCGGGTGATCTGTATTTCTCCGTTCTTAAAGGTCATATAGCGACCGGGCAACAGCTTCTTGACACCTTCAAAGAAGGTCTCTTCGCCGGTGGTGTAGGTCATGGTCAGGTAGATCTGCAGCATCTTGCGGTTGAGCCGCTTGCATACTCCATCGGTCTCCAGGATCTCCCGTATGGTGGTGCCGTAAAGAAGCTGACCGTCATCGGTCATGTAGTAGTAGAATGGCTTGGTGCCAAACGGATCCCGTAGGCAAAAGAGGGTATCGTTGTCGGCATCATAGATGGCAAGGCTGTACATGCCGTGCAGATGATTGGCCATGTCGCCGCCCCAACGTCGGTAGGCGGCCAGAAGGATCGCTTCCTCCTTGCGTTCCCGAGGCAGGGAAGGATCGATCGCCAGCTCCTCGCATAATGCCCGATGATTGCGGATGTGTCCGCTATACGTCTTGAGTTCCACCATAACAAGCCACTCCATAGTTCAGGATGACACCATCATATCACATTTTACGACATAATTCAACCGTCTAGGAGGAATATTCTCCAAGTAAATTATGCGTGCTTTTTGGTGTTGTTATACGGCAAAAAGACTTGCACATGATGGCATGGTATGGTATACTGACATCGTGATTAAAGTGCATTGCGCCGCCGCTTTGGCGCTGGTTGATCCGGCGCCAATCATCGCAGTCGGATAATGCACCGGCGGTAAAGGAGGAATTAACGTGGTCAATGCAGAGGATGTTCGCCGTTCCTTGGCTTTGCTGGGCATTCGACCCGGCGATACGGTGCTGTTCCACTCTTCGCTCAAAAGCTTTGGAAGGGTGGAAAACGGCCCGGATGACGTCATAGATGGTTTTCTGGCGGCGGTAGGAGAGACGGGAACCGTGGTAGCCCCCACCTTCACCATGAAGGATTTTGAGAATGCTTACCGCACCTGGCATCTGGATAAGCCTTCCGATACCGGCCTGATCACCGAGGTGTTTCGTCGCCGTCCCCAAGCGCGGCGCAGTGACCAGGCTACCCACGCTGTGGCGGCCATCGGCGCTGATGCGGTGGAACTGACCGCTACTCATGGGCAGACAGGGCGTCGGCACGGTATCTATGGCGATACCCCCTTTGCGGCGGATTCGCCGTGGCAGAAGCTATACGACCGGAATGCCCACGTGATTATGGCAGGGGTGGGATTTGAGAGCCTGACCCTGCGCCATTTGTGTGAATACACCTTGGTGGATCGCGCCCTGACGCACGCCCGTAAACAAGGACGGTACGAGGAAGCGGTGGCCTCCATCTGCTCGTTTGAGGATCGCGCTCGTCGAAGTGACACCCTGTTTTGGCTCTATTTGGATCACGAGCACTTCGAAGAATATATCCGGGCTAAAGGGCTTGTACAGGAGACTCTCTGTGGGGAGGCTACATTGCTGCATATTCGGAGTAAGCCGGTCTGTGACAGCGTGATCAAGGCGGCCTGGGAACAGCCGGAGCATTGGCTGCCGCCCTATGCGGCGGCTTGGCTGCGTCGCTGGCGATGACTACGTTTTGGGTTGACAAACGTGGAGAAGCGGTGTATAATTTTCATATCACAATTTTAGGAGGGTTTTTACTATGAATGCTTGCGCTGAAGCGTTTGCTGCTTTACTGGAGTCCAAGGGCCTTCAGTACCAAAGCGGTGTGGACAAAGACGGCGATTCCGTGATCGATTTTCCCTATAATGGCAAGGTGACCAAGTGTTTCTTCGCCGGTGAGGATGGCGCCTATTTCTCTCTGTATCAGGTGTACGAGCGTATCCCTGAGGATAAGTATGCCGATCTGCTGTTCCTGTGCAATGAGCTCAACTGCCGTTACAAGTGGGCGACCTTCTATGTGGACGGTGACCGTGATCTGGTCATCCATGATGACGCTTTACTGACGGTGGATACCGCCGCTGACGAGGCGTTTGAGCTGCTGGTACGCATCATTAAGATCGTTGATGACGTTAAGCCGGCTGTGATGAAGGCCATCTACGCTTAATGTTCTGACATCGGCTCACCGGTGGGTGGCTTTGCCATCGCGGTGAGCCGTTTTTTTAACATGGAAAGGACGTGAATGCCCGTGCGCATGATTAAGATCGTGTTATCCCTGCGTTCATCGCAGGTGCTGTGGGACTATAGGGACGCCCATGGCAGCGACCTCTGGGATGACCTTTACACCCAATTAACCGAGCGTCTTACCCCTACCAACATCCGGCGTGAAAAGCTGGGTAACGTTCAGCACACCTTCGTTATCGAGACCGGCAAAGGGGAGAACACCTGCTACGAAGCGATACAGGAGGCGCTAAGCGTACTGCTGCCGGAAGAGGAGAAACGCAAACAGATCAGTGTATCGGTTAAGGATGTCTCCACCGACGGGCCGGCTACCGCGGCGGATGCGGCTTTGGGTGCCTTGCTGCGCCGTGGCACTTCTGCCTCTAAGCCGGCACAGCCCGAACCGCCGGCGCAACCCGAACCGCCGGCGCAACCCGAACCGCCGGCGCCGGAACCTCCCGTACAGCAGTCGGAGCCGCCGGCAGCCGAGCCGGAACAGCCCTTGACGCTGGCACAGCGTGCCCAGAAGATCCGACAGCTTAAGGAAGGGCTTCTTGGTCGCATCCGTGGTCAGCGCCATGCAGTGGACGAGGTGGTGGAGAGCATCTTTGAGTGCGAGATGTTTGCCGCCCACAACCCGAAGCGCAAAGGCCCCTTGGCCACCTTCCTGTTCACCGGTCCCTCTGGCGTGGGCAAGACCTATCTGGCAGAGCAGTGCAGTGCTTTGCTGGAGCGCCCCATGCTTATCGTGGATATGAGTGAATACTCGGACAACCTGGCTAACAACAAGTTTAACGGTGAACACGGTCAACCGGCGGTGGTCACTGGGTTTGTCCACAAGCACCCCAACGGCATCATCATCTTTGACGAGGTGGAAAAGGCCCACATCAACACCATTCATTTATTCCTGCAGATCCTGGATGCCGCCCGGATGATGGATTACAAGCTCAAGAAGGAGGTCTCCTTCCGGGACAACATCATCATCATGACCACGAACGCCGGGGTATCGCTGTACGATGACGCCACCGTGTGCGATCTGTCCGGCACCCCTCGCAACGTGATCTTGGATGCATTGCGTACCGATATCAATCCGCAGACAAACGAACCGTTTTTCCCGGCATGCATCACCACACGCATGGCCAACGGCCGGGTGATCCTGTTTAATCATCTGGAGCCCTTCTCCCTTATGCAGATCGTACAGGATGAGATCGCTTTGCAGGTGGGGTTGTTTGAGGAAACCTCCGGCATTAAGGTGACTTACGATCCTCGGCAGATGGCCGCTTTGGTGCTCTATAGCGGCGGCGGCGTATCCGACGCCCGTTCCTTGCGTGGCTTGGCGCGCAGTATTCTGGTGCGAGAGTTGCAGGAAGTGGTTATGCAGGTGTACGCACGCGGCGAAGGAGAGGGGACGGATCTGACCCATATTACCCTTGATGTGCGAGGGGAGGATTACCACGATCCGCTGGTGAGCAGTCTCTTTGTCAGCCGCGACATGATGCAGGTAGCCGTCTTTGCGGACGGTGCGACAGCATTCCGTCAGAAGGAAGAGGAACAAGTTGCCGTCTTTGACGTGTTGACCGACGGCGATGCGTTTAAGCGCCGGATCCGTGGCGTGACCGACTACGTACTGATCGATCCCCTGTGCGGCCTTTGCGACGGCGATCGCGTTCCCAACGATATCGAGGATCTTAATTCGGTCGGCATGCGGATGTTCGACTACGTGAGGGAGTTTGCTCCCGAGATCCCGGTGTACATTTTGGATCGAGGCAGCACGGTGCGTTCCTTCGACACCCTGTTGGCACGGGGCGCCAAGGGTATTATCCGGTTGGACGAGTCCGATCCGGCTTCATTGGATGAAGCGTTGGGAGAGCTGTCCTTCAATGCCCTTATCAATAACGCCGTGTTCTCTCTGGGACGTTCCGGTAAATTCCTTACCTTTAACTGCGCCCAATATATAGGCGAGAAGGGTCAGGTCACCGTTTCCTTCGAGAAGCTGCAGCTCAGAAGTGCTCCCCGGGCAGGGGATAACGCCCTCATTGCTAAGAAGGGCGAAAACACGGCGATTACCTTCCAGGATATCGTGGGATGCAAAACCGCTAAGGAGACGCTGCAGGAGTTCTGCAAAGCGCTGGATAGTCCTCGTGATGTGGCTTTGTCGGGACGTCGGATGCCCAAAGGCGTTCTGCTATACGGCCCCCCCGGCACCGGTAAGACCATGCTGGCCAAAGCCATGGCCAACGAGTGCAACGCCACCTTTATCCCACCTCGGCTACCGCCTTTTTTGGTTCACTGGTAGGGGAGACCGAGCGCAACATCCGTGACCTGTTTAAGAAGGCACGCAAGTATGCTCCCTCCATCATCTTTGTGGATGAAGTGGATGCTATTGGCCGTCTGCGCACCGGCGGTTCTTCTTCGGTACACAACGAGGATGCACTCAATGCGTTTTTGGCTGAGATGGATGGCTTCGTGGTGGATGAGAAGCGTCCGGTGTTTATTCTGGCCGCCACTAATTACGATCTGGATGGCGACAGTGGTCGGGTGCTGGATCCGGCTTTTGTGCGCCGGTTTGACAGCAAGATATTCATACCGTTGCCGGATACGGATGACCGCTATGCCCTTCTGATGAACTGCCTGCAGAAGCACGGTATTCATTTTGGCGATAACCATGATACGATTGTGCGCAACATGGCAGAGCGTACCGGCGGCATGAACAATGCTGATCTGGATATGCTCACCGCACAATACGCCCGGGCGCTGGGTGACGGCGAACCGGATGGAGCGCTTTACCTGGAGACGTTAGATGCTTTCCGCTTTGGAGAGGTCAACAAGATGGATCCTGCGTACCTGCGGCAGACCGCCTGCCATGAAGCCGGTCACGCTTTGGTGTGCCGGCTGTGTGGCACCACGCCGACCTTCCTGACGGTGGTGTCCCGGGGCGGCTACGGTGGGTTTATGGAAAGTGCTGGCCAAAACAAGACCGGTACATACACTTATGATCAGCTGATGGATCTGGTGTGCCGTTGTCTGGCCGGCCGCGCGGCCGAAACGGAGGTGTACGGCCCCTCGCTCGGCAACAATACCGGCGCCAGCTCGGATATTCGTAAGGCTCGCTATTATATCCGTGCCAGTCTGGGAGATTACGCCATGGGAGACAAGCTGTTTTCTCATTGGAAGCAGGAGGAGGCAGAGGCGCTGATGCAGGCACAATACGCCCGTACGATCGCCATGCTGCGTGAGCACCGTGCCACGCTGGATCGCCTTACCGACCTGTTGGCAGAGAAGAAAAGTTTGGACAGCGCTACGCTGGACGCTTTCTTTACACAGGAAAACATATAATTGTAAAACCGGACGGCGTTTTGCCGTCCGGTTTCGTTTTGTCCGATGTTGACAAATCCGGTCGATGCTTATATAATTATTAGAACAGATATTATCTCTGACTAAGGAGTGGATCATATGGCTCAGAACATCATCGAGGAACCAACGGCGGCCGTTAAGACCAATTTTGAGGCGTACGCAGGGGTGGAGCCCTATCTTTTTGTCAGCTATTCACACCGGGATTCCGATCTGGTGTACACGGTTCTCAACGCCTTGCATGACCGCAAGTACCGGCTGTGGTATGATGAATCCTGCGAGACGGGCAACGATTTCCGTGACGAGCTGCGAGAGCGTATCCGTGACGCAGAAGCGGTGCTCCTCTTTGTGTCGGAGGCTTCTATGGCTTCTCCGTTCTGCGGCATGGAGATCATCGTCGCTCGGGAATACGGCAAGCGGCTGTATCCTATTTACCTTGACGATGCGGCGGTGCCGCCGGCCTTTCAGATTTTGCTGGCTAACACCCATCACAGCACCACCGATAACATGGATAAGCTTATCAAATCCATGGTGCGCGACCTTCCTGCAGTAGCGATGGATCGACTGACGACGGAGGATGGGGTTCTTATGAAGTGTGAAGACAACGGCAAGAGCATTGAAGTGGGTGAGGGGATCCGGGAGATCAGCGCCGGTGCATTTAAGGAGCGCCGCATGCTGCAGGTTATCAATCTGCCGCAGACGCTG
>SVPB01000051.1 GCA_015066065.1 Oscillospiraceae bacterium
TCCCCGTGGTGGCTCCCATCGGGTGGACATTCGGGGCAAGGGCACCATGCCGCTGGGGTTAGCGTCGCTGTTAGCCGGCGGTCTCATTGGTATAGACGGTTTATGGGATGTGTACCGGTTTGCTTTTTACGGTGATATGCCGGCACCCTCTCAGCCGATCGAATCGTTTCTCCCGACTTTGGTGGTGGTTCTTTCCCTGCTGTTGGCGCTGGCCAGCAGTGTGACGCTGGTGCTGTTTGGCTTGCAGGTCATCCGGGAGAACGGCACCCGGGTGGGCATGCGTTCGCTGACCATGCTGTTGCCGGTTTTATGGGTGTGGCTGCGTCTGGCACGGTACGAGATGTCTTATGCCAGTGCCATCACTCTGGACAAGAGCTTTTACGATTTCGCCATGTTTGTGTCGGAGCTTCTGTTTCTCTTTAAACTCGCGCGGTATACGTCCGGCATTGGCAAAACGCGCCCCGGCAGCCTGCTGGTATACGCCATGGCTACCGGTGTGCTGGCGATTTCCGGCCCGGTGACCCGGTTTGGTCTGTACCTGATGGGAGATTCCCAGGCCTATCTTTCCGATCAGCTGGCCGGCTTTGCCGATCTGGCCATCGGCGTGCTGGCGCTCTGCTTTGGCTGGTCACTGTATGTGACCCGTCGGGAGCTGCGTCGTTACAGCTCCTCCTCGTCCGGTTCTCCCTTCAGAGGACTGCTGTTTGACGACAACCGGCAGTAAAAAGCCGTCCACACCGGCGACAGGGTGTCCCGACAAAGCTCTTCGGCGGTGGGGCAGAGGGCTCGTTTGATCTGCTCGGTGGGTTCCGCCTCCCGCGCAATGGAAAATCCATAGGTGTTGCCGCATTGTGCCGGACTGCCCTTGTGCAGTGCGGCACATTCTTGTATCACCTGCCAGGAGGGGGAGGAGATCGGCGGCTTGGCGGCCGTGGCGGTGATGGTCAGGCAGCTTTCCTGCTCCTGCAGGCGGATCCATATCGGTTCCCGGGGGGCGGCTTCGTAGGCGATACGCAGTAGAGTGCACACCCCAACGGAGAGAAGCCGGGGGTGCATCATCGCCGTAAAGGAGAAGGCGGTTTCCTTGGCCGGGAACACCAGGAGAGGTTGCCCTCGCCCGGCCGCCAGTCGTTGGGCGGCAGTGAGCAGATTCTGTATGAGTGGCACCGGATTGCCCCAGGTGAGGGGCCGGTGATGTCCGGCGGCTTGCAGGATTTCACGTTGCTCCAGATCGCCCAGTTCGCATAAACGAGCCAGATAAATCTCCTGCTGTTCGGGGGTCTGTTCACGATAGGTGGGGACGGTTAGAAAGTAAGCGGCCAGCTCTTCCCGCAGATGGCTGGCGGCCGTTTCAGGTTGTGTTGTGGACATGATCGGCTCCTTTTTTGTTGATTCTGAACACAGAGTGACCTCTAATTTGCTGCACTTTGTATAAAAGGTCGAAAGTGAACAAAAGTGGGTTAAAAATTAAACAAACTCTTGCATTTAGCGGCGTTTTCGGTTAAAATAATACAAGACTAAATTAATTGGAGGTAATCTATCATGGCAGTTAAAGTTGCAATCAATGGTTTCGGCCGCATTGGCCGTCTGGCTTTCCGTCAGATGTTTGGCGCTGAGGGTTATGAGATCGTCGCGATCAATGACCTGACCCAGCCCAGCATGCTGGCTCACCTGCTCAAGTACGATACCGCCCAGGGTCGTTACGATGGTCACACCGTCGTGGCTGACGATGAGGCTGGCACCATCACCGTGGACGGCACGGTGCTGAAGATCTATTCCGAGAAGAACGCCGCCGATCTTCCTTGGGGCGAGCTGGGTGTTGACGTGGTGCTGGAGTGCACCGGTTTCTACTGCTCCACCGAGAAGAGCCAGGCTCATATCGATGCCGGCGCCAAGAAGGTTGTTATCTCTGCTCCTGCCGGTAAGGACCTGAAGACCATCGTTTTCGGCGTTAACGAGAAGACCCTGACCGCTGACGACAAGATCATCTCTGCCGCTTCCTGCACCACCAACTGCCTGGCTCCCATGGCCAAGGCTCTCAATGATTTCGCTCCCATCCAGAGTGGTATCATGACCACCGTGCACGCCTACACCGGCGATCAGATGATCCTGGATGGCCCCCATCGCAAGGGTGACCTGCGTCGTGCCCGTGCCGGCGCCCAGAACATCGTTCCCAACTCCACCGGTGCTGCCAAGGCTATCGGCCTGGTTATCCCCGAGCTCAACGGCAAGCTGATCGGTTCTGCTCAGCGCGTGCCCACCTGCACCGGCTCCACCACCATTCTGGTGGCTGTCGTTAAGGGTAAGGACGTCACCGTGGACGGCATCAATGCGGCTATGAAGGCTGCGGCTACCGAGTCCTACGGCTACAACGAGGATGCCATCGTTTCCTCCGATATCATCGGTGTGCGCTATGGCTCCATCTTCGATGCCACCCAGACCATGGTTGCCAAGATCGACGACGACACCTATCAGGTGCAGGTCGTTGCCTGGTACGACAACGAGAACTCTTATACCAGCCAGATGGTTCGCACCATCAAGTACTTCGCTGAGCTGGCCTAAGTTTTCACCCATTGCCATGCTGACCCCCGACGGATCTCCGTCGGGGGTTTTCTTTGCCCGTTATATCTTGTACGGATGGAACGGCTTTTTTCGTGGGAAATGTTGCGGAAAACACCAGAAAATACAAAAAAAGCACCGTTTGCATCGCAAACGGTGCTTTTGACTATTGGCGTTATTTTGTCAGATCATCGGTGATGATCGCTTGCACTTTTTCACTGATAGCGTCGGTGCGGTTTTCCGTTACGAAGGGGGCATCCAGCACAGCGGCGACGTCCAGATAGGCGGTACGCTTAAAGGGGAAGGGGCCGGGCTGATAGCGGAGGGTCAGCACAACAATGGGACATTTGGCGGTGGTAGCGATCTTGAAACTGCCGCCGTGGAAGGGAAGCAGTCCTTTGCCGCTTTTATTGCGCGTGCCTTCCGGGTAGATACCCATGCACAGCGCTCGCTCGGTGATCTGCTGCGCGGCCTTCTTGATGGTGGATACGGCATTACGGGGGTTCTCCCGATCAATGGGCAGGTAACCGGCATGACGCATAATAGGACCGGCCACCGGGATTTTGAAATTTTCCGGCTTGGACACGAAGGCCAGCTGATGCCGCCGCAGGGCGGCCATGGTCACTAAGGGATCCAGATTGGATAAATGGTTACCCACCAGCAGGAAGGGGATGTTCATCGGCAGACGGTCGGCATGATGCAGGCGGATGCGGATACCGCACAGCAGCATGACCCATTCAGCGGTGGCAGACATGATCCGGTATAACAGACGACGGCACACCGTGTTATCGGCATGACGCTGGGTGTAGGCGTACACAAGGATCCCCAGGACCAAGGATACAGCCGCTATGATGTAACAACCGACCAGTAGAAGAGGAGACCACCAAAGGGACAGGCAAGGGCATAGGATGAGCACAAGAACGGTGATAGCGATGGACGCTAACCAAAGCAGCAGATTGATGAGCATGCCGCACCTCCACAAATATCGGAATGAAGTTGTTTGCCTTATTTTATCGCATTTGCCTCGTTTCGTCAAGCGGCAACAACAAAGCCGCCCACCAAAAGCGGTGAGCGGCTGTTGCTGACTGTCGATTAGTTCTCCTTCATCGCAGCAAAGCACTCGCTGCAATACACAGGACGGTCCTCACGGGGCTTGAAGGGCACCTTGCACTCCTTGCCACAGTTGGCGCAGACGGCATCGTGCATCTCACGCTCGGGACGACCGGCATTCTTGCGGGCGTCACGGCAGGCCTTGCAGCGCTGGGGCTCGTTGACAAAGCCCTTCTCAGCGTAGAACTCCTGCTCGCCGGCGGTAAAGATGAACTCATTGCCGCACTCTTTGCATACTAACGTCTTGTCTTCGTACATGGATGGTTACCTCGCTTTGAAATGATAATAAGTGCCTGGGAGCAATTATTGCAAACGGCCATATGCCGCTGTTGCCTATGTTATGTGAGCTTGCGCCGCAATCGTTGTACGGCGTTGTCAACCGCCTTTTTGGATATGCACAGTTGTGCGGCGATTTGCTCATATGTGCGGTCACTCAGCCGTGCCAGGAGCACCTGATGCTCCAGTGGGGTAAGCCGCTGTGACAGCTGCTGCTGCAGTTGGTTAAACCCTTCCTGCTGTAGTACCCGGTCCTCCGGATTTTGCCCGTCGGTGTCGGGTAGGCTGGCGTCATCCTCCAGGGGCAGCTCACGCCGCATACGGTCACCGCTGCGCCGTATGAGGGACACTAACCGGTTACGGATGCAGGTGGTGGCGTAGGTGGCAAAGGAAGCGCCGGCATCCGGTCGATAATGACGCACCGCCGCCAACAATCCCAGCAGGCTCTCCTGCTGCAGATCATCTTCGTCTATGCCGCTGGTCTCAAACTGCCGCACCTGCGCACGGAGCAGAGGCATCGTCTGACGCATCACCGCAGCGAAGGCTTCTTCATCTCCGTCGGCGGCCCGACGAACAAGGGAGGTCAAGGTCTCCTGTGCATCCACCGCCATCACCTCTCTGCACGCCATGGGCAACACAACGCCTAATATACATTCTTTGTATATTATGTAGTGTAACCCATTTAGAAAGGAATGTCAACACCTATTTTTCGCCTAAACGAAAAATTGTTGAAAAACAATCAAAAATGTGTAAGGTTTTTCGACAAAATGACGATAAAATTGACATTATTTGGATTATTATCAAAAAACAAGTAAACATTTCCTGGCGTGGGTTGACATTTTGTCGCTTTCATAATAAAATAGTATAGATTATGGACTAATAGACGGAGGCGCAGTTATGAAAAACACCGAAAAAACCATGGAAAAGATCGTGACCTTATGCAAGGGACGCGGCTTTGTATTTGCCGGTTCCGAGATATACGGTGGACTGGCTAACACCTGGGACTACGGTCCCCTGGGCGTTGAGCTGAAGAACAACGTCAAAAAAGCATGGTGGAAGAAGTTTGTGCAGGAGAACCCCTACAACGTAGGTCTGGACGCCGCCATTCTCATGAATCCGCAGACCTGGGTGGCCTCCGGTCATGTTGGCGGTTTCTCCGATCCTTTGATGGATTGCAAGGAGTGTAAGGAGCGTTTCCGTGCCGATAAGGTCATCGAGGATTGGTGTGCCGAAAACGGCGTTACTCTGCCCAAGCCGGTGGACGCGTTTTCTCAGGCTGAGATGAAGGCGTTTGTAGAGGAGCATAACATCCCTTGTCCTACCTGTGGCAAGCATAACTGGACGGATATCCGTCAGTTTAACCTGATGTTCAAGACCTTCCAAGGTGTGACCGAGGATGCCAAGAATACCGTGTATCTTCGTCCCGAGACGGCACAGGGTATCTTTGTCAATTTCCAGAACGTCCAGCGTTCTACCCGTCGCAAGCTGCCTTTTGGTGTCTGCCAGGTGGGTAAGTCCTTCCGCAACGAGATCACCCCCGGTAACTTCACCTTCCGTACGCGCGAGTTTGAGCAGATGGAGCTGGAGTTCTTCTGCCAGCCCGGCACCGAGCTGGAGTGGTTCAAGTACTGGAAGGAGTTCTGCCACCAGTGGTTGCTGGATTTGGGCATGAAGCCGGAGAACCTGCGCCTGCGTGATCACGATCCGGAGGAGCTGAGCCATTACTCCAACGCTACCACCGACTTTGAGTTTGTGTTCCCCTTTGGCTGGGGCGAGCTGTGGGGCGTGGCTTCCCGTACCAACTTTGACCTTAACGCCCACCAGTCCACCTCCGGTAAGGACATGACCTATTACGATCAGGAGAAGAACGAGCACTATATTCCTTACGTGGTAGAGCCCTCTCTGGGCGCTGACCGCGTCACCCTTGCGTTCCTGGTAGAAGCCTATGATGAAGAGGTGGTGGATGCGGAGAAGAATGATGTCCGCGTGGTGCTGCGTCTGCATCCGGCACTGGCTCCTTTCAAGGCGGCGGTTCTGCCCCTTTCCAAGAAGCTGGGTGATAAAGCGATGGAGATTCACCAGCAGCTGTCCAAGTACTTCATGGTGGACTACGACGATGCCGGCTCCATCGGTAAGCGGTATCGCCGTGAAGACGAGATCGGCACCCCCTTCTGCATCACCTACGACTTCGAGAGCGAGGAGGACGGCTGCGTGACCGTGCGTGACCGTGATACCATGCAGCAGGAGCGTGTGGCTATCGCTGACCTCAAGGCCTATCTGGAAGAACGTATAGCATTCTGATCATCGGTAAGGCGGCGGCACGTCCGGTAAGGGCGTGCCGCTTTTCATGCAAGAGGTGTATATATGCTTAAACGTGTTATCGGTAGTTTGGTAGGTGACCGGTTGTTTTACCGCCGGGTGCTGACCTTGATGATTCCCATCATGATCCAGAACGGTATCACCAACCTGGTTAACATGGTGGACAATGTCATGGTAGGTCGCATTGGCACCCAGGAGATGAGTGGTGTGGCGGTGACCAACCAGCTATTGTTTGTCTTTAATCTGTGTATCTTTGGCGCTGTGTCCGGTGCCGGCATCTTTACGGCTCAGTTTTACGGCAATGGGGATGACCGGGGTATTCGGGAGACCTTCCGTTTTAAGCTGATCGCTACCCTGCTACTAGCCTTGATGGGTATTGGGCTGTTCCTCTGGCTGGATGACACCCTCATCGGGGTGTATTTGCAGGGGGAAGGGACGCCTGCCGATATAGCGGCGACCCTGGGGTACGCCAAAGACTACCTTCATATTATGCTGATCGGCTTGGTACCCTATGCCCTGAGCCAATGCTATTCCTCCACCCTGCGAGAGACAGACAGCGCCTTTCTTCCCATGATAGCCGGCGCTGTGGCGGTAGGTGTCAATCTCTCTCTTAACGGCGTGTTGATCTTCGGTTGGTTGGGATGCCCGGCATTAGGTGTCAAGGGTGCCGCCATCGCCACCGTTGTTTCCCGGTTTGTAGAATTGGGGATCGTAGCCGGATGGACGGCTTATCGCCGGCAAAAGCATCGCTTTGTGCAAGGGGCTTTCCGCAGCTTGCGTGTGCCGTGGCCTTTGGCGCTTAAGATCATCCGTAAAGGCTTCCCACTCATGCTCAATGAGACCTTTTGGGCGGCAGGGCTGGCCATGCTCAGTCAATGCTATTCCCTTCGCGGCCTGGATGTGGTAGGGGCCAACAACATCGCCCAGACCTTCCAAAACGTGTTTTCCGTGGCGTTTATCGCCGTGGGCGTGTCCATTGGCATCGTGCTGGGACAGCAGCTGGGAGCCGGTGAAGAAGATCAAGCCATGGACAGTGCCCGCAAGCTCATCGCCTTTGCCGTGGTCATTAGTGTAGGGGTGGGGGCGCTGTATTTCGGCTGTGCCTACTTTATCCCCTCCTTCTACAATACCACCCCAGCCATCCGGCATCTGGCGACCCGGTTGATGCAGATCGCCGCTGTGGCCATGCCTTTGGACGCCTTTGCCAACGCCGCCTACTTCACCTTGCGTTCCGGGGGTAAAGCGTTCCTCACCTTCCTGTTTGACAGCGTGTTTTCCTGGGGTGTGGTGGTACCGGTGGTGTACCTTTTGAGCCACTATACCTCTGTGTCCATTCTGGTGCTGTTTGCTTTCGGCCACGGTCTGAGCCTTATCAAGGATATCGTGGGCATCATCCTGGTCAAAAAAGGCATCTGGATACGCAATATCGTAAACCGATAATGAATAAGAGAACGCCCGGCATCCGCAGATGCCGGGCGTTTATTGGTGTATACGATTATTTCCAGCTGAATACCACGATGGTGCTCTGGCCGTTATCCTGATTGACGATCTCATACTCGCCGAAGCTGGCGGGGATGATAGCGCTCTGGAAGCGGTTGAGGGTGGTCTTGTAAGCCGGGTTCTTTTTGGAGATGACCTCCACGGTGGTACCCACCGTCAGGGTGAGGATCTGGGGCTTGCCGTTGTTGGTGCCCTCTGCACGCTTGGTGAAATGCATGCGCTCCACCATAAAGGGCATCTCAGGAAGGGTGCTGTACTCGTCACGGCTCCACTCCTTGTTCCACTCGGTCACGTGACGGGTGGCACGCAGCTTATCCTTGACGTAGCCCACACGGCGCCACTTCTCGTTGTCAAAGCCATGCTCCAGGTGCATGCTCATGGGCTTGCCGGTCATGGTCTGTTCCTTGTCGTTCCAGGTCTTGCGGGCAAAGTCGTACTCAAAGAAGGAGTACTCGGTGCCGGCAACGGAAGGACAGGTATCCATCTCCAGCACCATCTGGTTACCGCCGTGACCGTGGACGGTTCCGGGGGGGATGAGGTACAGATCGCCTTCGTTGGACACGTGGTTGGCAATAAAGTCCTTCCAGTCCTCAATGGGGGTGAGGTTGTTGGACTCACGGCACTTTTTCTCCCACAGCTCCAGGTCCACGTCCTCGTTAAAGCCCATCCAGGTGTTGGCGCCCACGTAGGCCTCCGCAATGTAGTAGGTCTCGTACCGACCCAGCGGCTCGTTGAAGTGAGAACGCACGTAGTCGGTGCCGGGGTGGGTGTGAATGGGCATAGAGATGCGCTCTGCCGGCTGCGGCTCGGGGAAATAACCGTCATCCAGCCAGATCTCCATGGGGAACAGATCAGGATACTTTTCGGCCAGCTCCTTACCGGTCAGCGCCTCATTGTACTTCATCAGGGAGGTCAGCGGCATCTCCAGGAACTCCTCGCAGCCCACATCGATGAGCACGCTCAGCTCAGGGCTGGCCAGGCGGTTCCAGGCATTGCAGCCCAGACCGGGGACGTTGAACAGATCACGGTAGCGGTAAGCACCCCAAGGACCGGGCTGGAACTCCTTGACCTGCTTGATGGGGTAGCACATCAGGGTGCGCAGCACCTCATCATAGGCGTCGGCCGGGATGAGCTTAACGGTATCCCAGGTGATGGCCTGCAGGTAGTAGTGGAAGCGACCCAGCAGGGCGTTCTTATGGTTGTTGAGCATGTAGAAGTCGCAGTAGTAGTACTCCTTCCACATATAATCGGTCTTGGGCTCCTCGGAACCGAAGGGCACCAGCACGCCATCCCACATCTGCCACAGCATGGGGGCACGGGTGATGTCTGCGAATACGATGCTTTCATATTGATCCACCAGCTGGGCACAGGCGGCACCGCTGCCGTAGACGATACGTACGGCATCCATGGGCTTATCCAGACCGATGGCGGCCACGGCGGCCTCGTCCATCAGGTCGGCCGGCAGGCCGTCCTTGTTGACGTAGCCGAAACCGGGATCGTCGGTGATAAAGGTCTGCTTGTAAGCCGCGATCTCCTCGGCACTCTTAAAGGTCTTGACGATGGGGTACACCTCCACCGGGATTCCCTGCGCCTTGAGCAGATCCGCAATGGCCAGGGCCAACTCCTTCATGCAGGTGCCGTACCAGCCATCGATGGCCAGTCGGGCAAAGCCGGTCCCCTTCTTGTAGATGGCGGCCATTTCCGCCGCTAAGTGAGCTGCCGTCTTGTCCGGTCCAAACACGATGGCGTTCTTTGCTGCATCCGAGATCTTGATGACGTTCTGGGCGTTGGTAGCGTCCGAATACATCGGCATAGATAATCATCCTTTCTGCACTTCATGATGACATCGCTTAATCGGTTAAGTGATGGTAGATTAAGTATACCCTATTTTGCCACGTTTGTCAATACAAGGAAACAAAAAAAGACACCGGCGTTACTTCTCCGGTGTCTTATGGCTGGTGTAGGGGGGCAACCGAGTCCCGTCGGACGACGGCGGTGCTGTGAATGCAAAGGCTCTGCCCGGTGGTGGGGCGCTTTTTGTCCAGCATATCCAGAAGGAGACGGATGGCCGCCTCGCCCATCTGCTGTTTGTCGATCTCCACCGTGGTCAGGGTGGGGGTGCAGTAACGGGCGATGAGCACGTCGTCCATGCCGCAGACCGACAACGCCTCGGGTACGGGGATGCCTTTTTTCTGCAGCTGTTGCATCAGATTGACCGCTAACAGGTCGGTGGCACAGACCACCGCCGTCAGCTGGGCGGCACGCAAACGGTCGCACAGGTCATCGGGCAGCGATCGGTCGTCCGGGCAGGGGTGGACCCACTCCGGCTTGGGGGCGATTTCGGCGGAGGATAAGGTAGCGGTGTAGCCGGCACGAGTAGCCTCAAAGAACTCCGGTATCCGGTCCACGCCTACCAGACCAATGCGCCGGTGTCCCTGCTCCAGCAGATGATTGACAGCGGCACCGGCCGCCTCTCCGTAATCGCAGTAGACGCTGTTGTGGTGGGGAGAAAGCTTGTGGGCATCCAGCACTACGTAGGGGATGCCGGCCTCCTGCAGATGGGCCACGGCTTCGCTCACCACGTCCTGTAGAAACACCACCCCGTCCACATCTTTTTGCAGGATGGCACGGTGTAGAGAGGAATGCTCAAACCGGGCAGTATCCGACAGCACCAGACTGTAGCCGTTCTCGTTGCACACCTGCATCATGCGCTCGATGGCGGAGTTGTAGAACAGATCGTCAAACGCCACGTGCACCGATCCGATGACCACGTGGATGTTGAAGCTGCGGTGCAGCTTCAGCTTGCGGGAGGTAAGGCTGGGGGTATAACCGTTATCCGCCATGATACGGCGGATATGCTCCCGGGTCTCCGGGCTGACTCCTGGCCGGTCATTGATGACATAGGAAACCGCCGCCGGCGATACGTTGGCCAGTCGGGCAATATCCTTGATGGTGATATCCGCCACGCACCTTACCTCCTTTCTCTTTAATACTTGAAAAATATACCATACCGCTTACCTCTTGTCAAGGCCGCTGCTGGCCTGCCTTTACGCAAAAAAAGTTAAATATGGGTTTACTTTCCGGGGGGCATGTGCTATAATAGCGACCATAACGCTGGGCCGAATGGCGGAATACTGACGGTGACTACGTAAGGTGGCGGCGAGTGAGCAGCCAAAGCGTGTGTCTTATTGAGAACGTCGCCGATGTATGTGTGAACCGGTCCGAGGAGTGGGCGGTTTGTGCCGTCTGCAGGATATTGGAGAAAAGGGGTATGCTTTGTGCTAACCATCACATGTCCCAGAGAAGGGGAAGAGATTAATCTGCTATCGGACATTCAGATTGAGTTTTTAGAGACCGATCGCAGCGAATCAATGGCCGAGGATCTGGATTGGATGCATCTGGAATTCAAGACCAATAAGGACGAGACTACCCCTCGTCAGATCCCGTTCACGTGGGAGCCGGCCGAGGAGGGCGTTTTGCAGGTATCCGCCTGTGAGGATTTTAGTGAGGTGTACACCTTTGTTGGCACCGGTGGCTGCTTGGTTGATAACCTTCACGGTAACACCCAATATTTTGCCCGCGTTATTTGCGGTGACCGGATTTCCGAGACGCTGACGTTCCGGACGGCAGACGCATTCACGACGTTTTTTCGCGTGGACGGCATTTACAACGTGCGCGACTGCGGCGGCCGTTTGACTACAGAAGGACGGCGCATCAAGCAGGGCCTTCTTTATCGCGGCTCGGAGCTGAACAATAAGGTCAACATCACCGAGGCGGGGCTTAAGACTCTGCGCGAGACCCTCAAGATAAAGACTGTTTTGGACCTGCGCAACCCGGAAGCCGAGGATGTGCAGAATCGCTATGGCGGGGAATATGCCCACATTAAGGTTGCCGCCTACCACGGGTATTTGCTTAATCCTTACGTTAACAAGCAGGTCTTCGACTTTTTGGCAGACGAGAACAACTATCCCGTGTATTTCCACTGTCGCGGTGGTGCAGACCGCACGGGTATGGTGGCTATGATGGTGTCTCTTGTCCTCGGCGAGTCTTACCAGACGATGCTGGATGATTATGAGCTGACCTCGTTAGCGCGCTGGGGCGGCCGCTCTCGTAACAGCGCCCTGTACTGCTCTTTTATGGAAAAACTCGATTGTTTTGTGGGGGATACGGTTTTGGACAAGCTCCACACCTTTATGCGATTCAGCGGCGTCACCCCTGAGCAGATTCAGAAGATCCGCGACATTTTACTTGAACCGGTTGAGTAAGGTAACACGGCTGAACCGCCCTTTAAACAGGCTTGGCTTACTCGTGTCACCTTAACAGCCTCGATTGCATAGCAAGGCCTCCGGCAGCCGACGGGCTGCCGGAGGCCTTTGTGTATTGCTCGCGTCAATTTGTGCGCTTTGACAAAAAATGAAAAAATGCGGGTTTACATTTTCAAAAAATGCGTTATAATGGTAGGTGAAACGATTAAGTAAAGGAGATGTCCTTATGACCAAACAGGAATACGCACAGCAGGTAGAACGGGCGTTGGCTCATTTTGAGGCGGCGCACATCGTTCTCACCGAGGAGGAAAAAGCCGCTGTCGAGGTGGCGGATTTTGGCCTGGGTCGGGTCAACGAGATCGGTCTGCAGCTGGTGGTGTATATCAACACCGACCGGGTGTGCGCTAAGGAGATGGTATTGCTGCCCGGACAGACCTGCCCGGAGCACAAGCACGTTCCCACCGCCGGCATGGCCGGTAAGGAGGAGACCTTCCGCTGTCGTTATGGAGAGGTGTATCTGTACGTGGCCGGGGAAGGGACGGCGGACGGTATCAAGGCCAATCTGCCCTCCAGCGACGTGACGGTGTTCCATGAGGTGGTGCTGTGCCCCGGTGAGCAGTACACCATCATGCCGGAGACCCTCCACTGGTTCCAGGGCGGCCCCGAGGGGGCGGTGGTGTCCGAGTTTTCCACTCGTTCCACCGATGAAACCGACGTGTTTACCGACCCGGCCATCGTCCGGGAGACCAAGATTGAGGAATAAGAGCAAAAAGGCGTGCCCGCTGTCGGGTACGCCTTTTTTCAGCCCTCGCAATTACCTCTTGACAATTTTTGGCGGCTATGGTATATAATTAGGGTAAAGACTATGAAGGAGCCAGTAGCACACGCCAGCGGCCTCCACAGCGAGTTGGGGATGGTGTAAGCCCGATGACGTGCCCCCGTGTGTGAATATCCCTCCGGAGTTGCCGGTTTAACGGGCGTTTGCCCCAGTAGACACGGACGGTGTTCCCCCGTTAACGGGAAGGCGTATGGTAGTACGTGCAAGATGGGTGGTATAACGAAGTGTTATCTTCGTCCCGTTTGCGGGGCGGAGATTATTTTTTTAGGAGGTTGTCACATGTACCGTAAAGTACCGACCAACATGAACTTTGTGGAACGGGAGCAGGGTGTCCTGCAGTTCTGGACGGAGAACGACGTGTTCCGCCGCAGTATGGACAGCCGTAAGGAGGGGGAGACCTATACCTTCTACGACGGTCCTCCCACCGCCAACGGCAAGCCCCACA
>SVPB01000052.1 GCA_015066065.1 Oscillospiraceae bacterium
TGCGGCAACCGATTGTAAAAAAAGAAAGGGTAAGATCCACCCCTAAAAAAGCCGTCCCCGTCTTAGAAAAGACGGGGACGGCTTTTATGCGTTTGGGGGGGAGATCCCCGGGTGGTCGTCGGTGGCGGTGAAGCGTGCGCCGTGGCAGGGACAGCCCCGATGGGGACACCGGGGGGTTCGCTTATAAGCAGCAAGCCCCCTGTCCTTTGCCGGACGGGGGGTCTCGCTTTTTCGCTTATAACGGGGGATTCTCCTTGAAGGGAGTCCGGCTGACGTTGGGACCAGGGCTGAGGGGGTACTTGTCCGCATAGAGGATAAATCCGCGGCCGTACTCGTCGTCCCTCATACGGGTGGTGATCTCCTGACGCTTGGCGTAGGAGCGCTCGTTCATCAGCATGAGGTACTGGATCTCCGCCCACTTGGCCATGCCTTCGTAGACCTCCAGCATATTCTCCTTGCCGTACTTCTTGGTCAGCTCGCCATCGTCCCAGTTGAGATACTGCCAGATATGGGTCAGCTCATGGGCGATGGTGGCGGTGGCCGCCAGCTTGGGCGAGCCGTTCTCGATGTACAGGCTGTAGCCGGTCTTATCCTTCTGGGCAAAGCCCAGCACACGGCCGTCAAAGCCCGGGGTGGCCTCAAAGGTCATGCCCACGTGCTTGGCGATCTGCTTGGCGTTGGCGGTGCGTACCCGAACCGCCACGTTGAGCTTGATGCCGTAGAAGGCCTCCATGTTGCGCAGTACCTGCTTGTACAGCTTGCGGAAGTCATCCACCTTGCGGATGGCGGTCATGGAACAGCGGTTGCACCGTTCCCGGCCATCCTGCAGCAGCTCGTACTCACCGCCCAGCAGCTCCACGCCGCAGAAGTCGCACAGATGCGCCCCGTACTTGTGGGGATCGTACTCCTCGGTGCTCTCGCTGGCACGGCCGGCGCTCTCACGCACCTGCTGGAGAGGATTGTTGTCAAAGCCCAGACGGGTCAGCAGGTCGCTGGTGCCGGCGATATCCAGCACCGGGTCGATGGCGTCATAGCCGAACTTGACAAAGCAATGCTGCTGGTAGGGGGTCTCCTCGGCGGTCGCTTCGGAAACCACCACCTCGTCCTCCCCGTCGATATCCTCCGCCACCGGAGCTGTGGCTTCCTCGTGCAGGGCCACTGCCTCCTCGGTGTCGGCGGTATCGGCGGTATCAGCGGTGTCGACGGACTCTTCGGCGGTGGTGACCACCGCCTCCTCCGGCACAGCGGCATCCACGGAGGGTTCCTCTGCCGGGGGTTCCTCGGCAGGCTTTTTCTTCCTGCCAAACAGCTTGCCAAAGAAGCCCTTGAGCTTCTGGCCAAAGGTCTTTTTGACCGGCGGCGCCTCCGGGGCGGCCGTTTCGGTGCCCTCCACGGTGGGGGTCTCCTCCTGCACGGCAGGCGGCTCGCCTTCCACGGCGGGGGCGTCGCCCTCGGCGGTGGGGGTCTCCGGCGGCGTGCCCTCGGCACCCTCCGCCGGCTCCTCGGCGCCCTTCTTCTTGCGGCGGAACAGCTTCTTAAAGAAGCCCTTGACCTTATCCCACACCCCTAAGAGGCCCTTGCGCTTAGGCTCCGGCTTGTCGCCGAAGTCGGGGGTGAACTCCTCCGCAGGCTCCTCCTGCGGCGGACGCTCCAGCATCTTGGCGTTGTGCCAGCTAAGCACGTCCGCAATGATCTCCAGATACCGCTGGAGGTTGCGCTCCACCGACACGATGAGGCCCAGGTCGATATCGCTGTCCTCCACGATGTAGATGCAATCCGGCTGGCAGTCACCGTCCAGGCGGTAGGTGGCGTACGCCAGATTCTCGGTATGCAGGGCATCGCTGTAGGGGGTCAAAGCCGACACGTAGTGGTAGGTCTCCGGGTAGGTGGTGCGGAACACCTCATTGAGCAGCAGGCAGATGGTGTAGCGGATGCGATCGGTGCATCCATCGGGGAGCTTGATGCGCAGCACGCTCTTGTTGCGGTACTGACGGGTGGGAATGCCGTTGAGGCTCACCCGCTTGGCCTTGCACAGATCCCCGTAGGACGCCATGTCCAGATAGCCGTCGGTGTCCACCGTCACGTGGGCGTAGCCGCGGACGATCTCGATATCCGATGCGGTGCGGCGGCTGCCCATCTCGGTGCCGTCCTCCCAGCTGTCGATGGCTACCCGGCGCATCTGCCGGTAATACCGGCGGCCGGTGATATGGTCGGCCGCACGGCGAACCACCACGCCATTGAGGGGGGTGACCGTCTGCACCTCGTAATACTTGCCGTCCACCGTGATGAACTGGCCGGGCAGCATAGCCTGGAACACGTGGCCGTACAGCTTGGCGCCAATATAATGGCTCTCCCCTTCCTCATCCTCCGCAATGTAATAAGCGTTCTTGAGGTGTTGGGCGTAGTCGTACAGCTCGTTGGTGTCGTTGATCTCGTAATACTTGACCACCACGCTGTTGAGGGAGTCACTCTGCAGCTCCTCCTTGAAGCGGACGCTCAGAGAGGCATCCTCCACGTGGCAGTGCTTGATGATCAGCTCCTTGAGCGTGGTGTACGGGTCGTCAAAGGGCACGCCGCACAGCATCAGCTCCTTGGCGATGCGCTCCTCGCTGACCATGTCGTAGACCATCATCATGATCAGCCGCAGTACCATATTGCGCTCGGTACGGGCGTAATCCGGCACGATGGTGGGGATGGCCTTGGGGTCGGCGGAGAAGATCTCCACGTTATCCAGCATGTAGTCACGCAGGAAATAGTTCTCGCTGATGACGTTGACAAAGCCCTGCGCCCGGGCACGGGAGGCGAACACACGGGTGATCTCAAAGAGATTCTGGAATTCGTCCTCCACTACCAGGAAGGAGTTGTCCTTACGCTGGGCGCTCCACAGGTTGGAGTACACGTGGAAGGAGCGATCAAAGGACGCCTGGCTTTCCGGCAGATCCGCATAGCGGCAGATGGGCTTGTGATACTGGCCGGCGATCCACTTCATGTCCAGCACCGGGAACTTCTCGCTTCCCACCCAGCCGGTCTGATCCAGCTGGTATTTCATGGCCACCGCATTGATCTCGGTGCCCATGCCCAGATACCGGGAGATGGTGGGCAGGATCCGGTGATGCATATAGGGGCCATCGGCGTTCCAGAACATCTGGGAGTTGTTGCCGCCGCCGGATACGGTGGCGGTCACCTCGGTGATGCTGGTCTTGAGGGTGTGGGACAGGGCGTCCACCAGACCGTCACAGTTGCGGTCGCAGGCGCAGAACACCAGCTCCTTGTCCGCCCCCTCGCAGGCGTTGACCAGCAGGGACAGACCGATCTGGCCGCTGGCCAGAATACGGGAGGGCTCCACGATGAACACAAAGCCCACCTTGCTCAGAAAATCCCGGTTGGCCTTGTGGATCTTCAGATTGTGGATGTCGCTGAACTTGAGGATACCCACGTCGGTGACGTTGCCGTATTCATCCATCACCTGCGACTGCCACAGGCTGTCGGTGTTGGAGAAATGCTCCAGACCGGCATCCAGCCAATCCTTGACATCCTCCAGCGCCGAATCACGGCCCAGCACCACCAGACACTTGCGGTAGCTGATGAGCTGCTTGACCATGGCCAGTATGGTGTAGTGGGTCAGATCCCGGTAGAAGGGGTTGCAGAACAGGGTGCTCTTACCGGTGAGCAGGTTGATGGCGCTGCGCACGTAGTTGATATCGATCTCTGCGCCACTCTCTTTTAGGCTCATAAAGTAGGCACCGATGAGCTTCAGGGTGGGGTCGTCGCTCTGGGCCAGCTCGTCCAGCTCCTCAAAGGTGGTGGCCACCCCATCGGAGGTGTCGACGGTGCCCTCATGCAGCACCCGGTCGGTAAACAGATCCCGGAGGATCTCCCGGAGGATGCCGTAGTTGGCCACCTTATAGGATTCCTCATCCTCGCCCAGAATGTCCTCCACAAACTCGGTCTTGGTCAGGCCGGAGAGGAAGAACACCACCTCGCCCAGCACCAGCACCCCGAACACCGGGTAGAAGGCCGCCTGGAAGAAGGAGGCTTCCGGGTAGTGCTGGGACAGCACAAACACCAGCACCGCCACCGCAAAGGAGGCGTAATAGAAGCCACGGATAAAACCACGGAAGTTGGCGTACTTGGGCTTGAGAAGCCACTTGTCCACGTCCTCCTCGTAGTCATAGAACCAGCCGGAGGTCACCGAGGCGATCTTGTCGGACTTCCAGATGCCGCTGAGAATGGGCAGAACGATGCCCTTGATGGCCAGGAAGCCCACCACCAGCAGGGCGTTCATCACATAGGTGGCAATGGACTGCCAAGACACCTCCCGGAGGAGGGGGATGAAGCCGCACAGCCAGTCAAACACCCACACCAGCAGGCCGTTGATCCAATCCAGCAGCACCACCGCCGCAATGCAGTAGGCCAGCGCTACCACCGGCATCAAAAACTGCCGGGAACGGTTGGCTTTGTTGAGATTGGTCTTGAAGCTGGCCAATACCAGCAACACGAAGGGGAGTATGCCTAATACGGTCTTAATGAATGACCACAAGCCTGTCATGCCTTCCCCTCCTCTTCGTCAAAAATGTCTTCCCGTTCGATCCACAGCTTTTCCACAAACTTGTAGGGAGAGGTAACCGTGTCGCCGGTGGTGTTGATGGGAATGTCGTCTTCCTCCCGGTTGGCGGCGAAGTAATACAGCGAATTCTCCTTCGGGATGACCTCGGTCTTGAAGAAGGAGGTCACGGTGGGGATCATCTCGTCCACCCGTTTGATCCCGTAGGCGGTGATCCACTCGCTATCCCGTTCGATGGCGGTCTGCAGCGCCCGTTTGTGGGCGTTGAGCAGGCTGTAGTTGGACAGCGCATTCTCCTTATGACGGGTGATGCCATCCAGGATGGACTGCGCCTTCATGTAGGTGCAGATATCCGAAAAATACTCCTCAAACCGGGTGGCGTAGGCACGCACATCGGCGGCCACCTTGCGCATAAGGGTGTTAAATCGCTTCATGACCTTGACCACACGCCGCCGCTGCCACCACAAGGCGATCAGACCGCCCACCGCCGACAGCACCAGCACCACCAAAGTCAGCAGGAGGGAGGACAACAGCACCGACGCCGAGGTCTTGGCCGCCTGCACCAGATAGGGCAGGTAGCCGCCCAGCACGATGGCCAGGATGATCAGGCCGCCCACAATAGCGACCTTGCGGCGCAGGCGGAAGCCTACCTCCTTGCGCACGTCCTTATCCACCTGGGCGATGGCCTCGCCCACCGCCTTGCGGTCCACCATGTTTTCCGCACCGGAGGCGATGATCTTCACCTCCAGCTCGGTCATGTATTCCCGCAGATCCGCTAGCTGAAACTTGTCCAGCTCGTAGTGCTCTCCCGTAAAGCTGTCGGTCTTCCTCTTCAGGTGGGTGGCCGCTTTGTCAATGACACGGCGGGGCGCCTTGAGGTACTTGTCCAAGCTCTCTTTCTTAGCACGCAGTTCCCCCGTCCAGAAGGCCTTTTCGTCCTCCGGACAGTCCCGGCACAGACCCACCCGGCTAAAGTTCATGCACAGCTCCTTGCCCTCGGTCTTTTCGATGGTGACCGGGATCTCCTGACGCTGGACCACGTCCTCTTCCTCGTCAAAGCTGTACTCCGGGCGCAGACGCAGCTGCTCCTTGATGAAGGCGTACACCGACATCATCTTGTTGAGGTGCAGATTGAGGATCTTCTCCAGCTCTTCCCGGGATACCTCCACCCGCAGGCGGTACAGACGGTACGCCTGCAGGGTGCTGGCCGCCACCTTGTTGGTGGCCAAGGTCAGCACCGACAGCCAGAACTCGGTCAGCTCCTTCTGGTAGAGGGAGTTGTCGGTGTTGGTGATCTCACTGAACAAAAACCGGCAGTTGTTGGGGTATTTGTTCCTCTCCCAGAAGGAGGAGCTGGTCATCTCCAGATGGTTCTTCCAGGATTCCACGATCCGCTGTTTTTCGTTGTTTTCCACCTTCTTTTTGGTGGATACCAGCAAGATCTCCGCCGGACGAATGTCGGAAAAAGGATATTTTTCCGCCACTTCCTCCTGCAGTTGGGCAATCCGGGGGTCCGCTTGTCGCTCCTCGTATACCGAATGGAGGGTGTCAAAGCACTCCATGCTCAGCCGATGCAGCTCGTCATCGGTCAGCTTGGAGGCCGGCACCCGTCTCTTTTCACCGGAGTCCGGGTCCACGTACTCGAAGGCTTTTTCAAACTCTTTCTTGAGAGCCGCTGAATAGCCGCCGATGATGTGGGTCAGCCGGATGAGGGGGATGGGGCTTTCGTGAGGCAGCTCCTCCGTGTCCAGATGGGAAAAGTCAAAGGGGTTGTTGCGCAGAGGGCAGTATGACCCCTTGTAGTCGTAAACGGAGTCGGTGTTAATGATGATGGCGCGCCATTCTTTTTTGCCCTTGACCACGTTGTAGAGGTCCGGTACGGAGGATCGGACATCCGTACCGGACTCGTTCCAGTCACAGAAGGCGAGGGAACCCTCGTCTACAAAGGGCTTGAACAAAAACTTGTGGTCTCGCATCAGGTCGGAGGCGCGCTTATTTTGTATGATGACAGTAAACAAACACTGTCACCTCCTCACTGAATCGTTTAGTCGTGCCACCTACCGTTAGCCTCTCTTCTCCACAGCCGCTTTGCGGTGCTTGCGGATCTCGTCGCACTCGTCGTCCAGATCCTTATCCTCCAGAGACTCGGTAGCCGCGCGAATCATGTCGTCGATGAAGGAGCTGTAGTTGTCCTTCCAGTTGGACAGGTACCAGTCGATGTTCGCATCGAACTTCTTGTACTGCTCCACCACAAACTTACCGTACTGACGATCCAGCTCGCTGGGGATGGTGAGGCTCTTCATGTAGTCGTACACCACGTCCAGCATCACCCGCATCAGGTCGATGCCCACGTTCTTGTCAAAGTTGGCAGAGGGGGTGGACACCTTGAGCAGGGTGGCGATATCAAACAGGGTCAGGTTATCCTTGGCAAACTCCTTGGAGGCCAGCTGGGACAGCTGCTCCATCATCTTGCTGGTGGCAAAGGTCACCTTGGTGGAGCCGTTGATCTCCTTGTCGAAGATGCGCTCGGCGGCCTCCAGGATGCAGTTGACGACCACCGGGTTGATGGTCAGGGCATCCAGCACCTCGTAGAAGTTGTCGCAGGGGGTCTGGTTGGACACCACAAACTCCTCCGCCTTGCAGCCCTTGATCTCCAGACGGTACAGGAACTTGCCCTCGGAGATCTTGGAGTAGGTGATCATGTCAAACAGCAGACCCAGCAGGAAGGCCTTGTACACCCGATGCTCCTGCGCCTCCTGGTTCTTCTCATCCAGATCCGGGATGGCGGAGATGATGTGCCAATGCCGGTCGATGTGGGGGGTGATGACCGGGGTCTTGTCGGACTTGGGCTTGATCTGGCTGACCAGCTCGTAGTAAGCCTTGAAATACTCGCCCTCGCCACGGCCACTCTCGTCCGCCGGCGCAAACTTGGACAGCTTGTTGGCACGCAGACCGTAGATGGACTGGTAGAACATGATCATGCCCAGCGGAATGTCCTCGTCCGGGGAACCGCCGAAGTTACGCAGCTCCTTGGAGATGAGATCCGAACGGGGAGAATCGTCCTTGGGATCCAGCTTCGGGTTGTAGGTGCAGGCGGAGATGGGCGCCTTCTGCTCGCCCAGAGGACGCTCGATGAAGGGGTTGGACAGCTTGCGGGTCTCCGCAATGGCACGCTTGACGTACTGCTCGATGTTCTTGGACTCGCAGATGCCGTGCTCGTACTCCGCCTCTCGCTCCAGGGCGGTGATGATGTCCATGTTGACCTCGTCACCGTAGGTCTGCATGAGCTTTGTCTTGAAGTAGCCGATGATGCCCTCTTCGAAGATCTCGCTGAAGTAGCCGGTGTTGTCCGGCTTGTCCTTGAGCATGGAGTAGTTGCGCACCTTGTCGTAGATGGTACGGGCCAGCTCCCCGTCAATGGACACGATGTTGCCGGTGTAAGGCATATTCTTGGTGAACCGATCCAGACACTCCTTGGACGCACAGACGTACCGGGAGGTCTTACCGGCGGTGTGGTTGTACTTCTTGTAGAGGGTGGCGATCTTTCTGTCCACGCCCTTGATCTTGGACTCGAAGGAGTAGTAGAAGCTCATGAAGGCCTCGCACAGGTTGTTGACGTAGTCCAGACCCTCGCTGAGCACCTCGGACAGGATGCCGTCGGCACGGAACTCGTCCACCTTGTCCAGATAGGAACGGAACTTATGCTTCAGCTCCGTCTGCTCTTCGGTGAGCTTGCCGCCAAGGGTGTTCTTCAGGCTGGCCTTGCGCTCGCTCAGATCGTCCACCGTCTCGGTCTCCTCGGTCTTGGCGTTGTCAAACCAGCTCTTGGAGCCCTCGAAGAAGATCTTCTCCTCCTCGATGCGGTTGTCGGTCTTGCGCTTCTCGTCACGGATGACCTCGGCCACCTTGTACAGGAAGTAACGCACCGCATTGGGATGGATAAACTGGCCTTCCTCGTCACGCAGGTAGGTCTCCAGCTGATGGGGCTGCTTGTCGGTGGTGGCGGAGTCGTTCTTGGCCTTGAAGATGGTGTAGGCGATGTTGCGCGCCGCATCCTCCTTGTGCTTGACCGCCAGGGCACGGTACTTGTCCATCTCGTGGTAAGCATCCTGGAAGCCGGTCCACACGTCACTGCCGCCGTTGATCTCGTTGATCATGGTCTCGGCCTGCAGCTTCTGGCGATCCAGCTTGTCGTCACGGGAGGAGGTCAGGGTGATGTACTGGGTCAGGTTCTGCAGATAGATCTCCCAGTTGACACCCTCCCGGGTCAGACCACTCTCATCAAACCGGGAGCACTGGTTGACAATGGACATGGCGAAGGGATCCTTGCCGTTGGCCTTCTCCTCCACCGCCTGAATATAAGCCGCCGCCGGGTCGGTATCCTTGACGTTGTAGCCACGGCTGCGCATCTCGGCGTTGTTCTGGCGGATCTCCTTGTACATCTCGTCAAACTTCAGCCACTGGCTGGACACGCACTCCTGAGTCCACTTCAGGGCGATGTACTCCTTCACGTCCTCCATGGGATAGATGAGCATGGAGCTGCCGGCGCCGGCGTAACGGTTGCGGCCCTGCTCGGCACACAGCTCACGGATGGTGTTGTCCTCGGAGGAGTTGCTGCGCTTGTTCATGGGGCCGATGGACTGGGAGTAGATGCAGTTGGCCGCATGATCCAGATACTGGTTGAAGCTGTTGAGCTTCTTGCCCTCGGTGTTCTGGGCGTCAAACAGGAAGCAGAAGTCATAGGGGCGCACGTTGTACTCCTCAAACTCGCCGGAGCCCACACGGGGGAACTCCAGATGCACCGTGTCGGCGTACTTGTCCGGCAGGGTGGCGTCGCCCTTCATCAGGAAGGCGTCCAGCTCACGCAGGGTGGCGTAAGCGTTGCACTTGAGGTTGTTGCGCTCCGCCTGACCACGGATGACCTCGTAGAACACCTCCGGCAGGATGAAGAAGCCACGGGTGATGTTGGCACTCTGCTGGAACCGGGTGGCCAGGAAGTTCTTGATGTACATGGCCACCGGCAGGATCAGACCGGAGCCGGTACCGCCGGCCAGAGAGCTGACGATGATCACACGCAGCGCCTGATCGGACTGCTCCTCCTCCAGCTTGTACAGATCCTCGATGGCGGCGTGCAGAGGCTCCATGTTACCGGCACGGATAGCGGTATCCAGCGCCAGACGGGAGATGGCACGCACCTGACCGGCGCCTTCGGTCAGGGTCTTGCTGTTGAGGATGGCGTTGACCGGGAACCAGGTGTCCCGGGCGTGGGTGTCGATGTTCAGGTACTCGCCCACCGACAGCTTGGTGGACGTCTGTACCGTCTTGATGAAGGGGTTGGCCTCGCGGATCTCGCGCAGCTCGTTGATATCGGTGTCAAACACGGCAAAGCCAATGCGCTGGCGTTGCTCCTCGGTCACCATCTGGGACACACGGCAGACGACCTTGGAACCGGTACCTCCGAGACCTACTAACAGGGTGGGTGCGATCATAACAAATTCCTCCTCTTTTATCGGTTAAGATAGCAAATATAATTGTATTCCGCTGTCTTGGCAGACAGGATGGAATGACTGCTGATGTGAATGGGACGCTTCTCGTCCTTGGGCACCGAAACGCCATCAAAGGTGATGTCGCTCTTACCGGCGAAGGTCTTGGTGTTGACCACCGTCATGCGGTTCTTACCGGCGGCCTTAAGCTTGCACACCTTACGGGGCGGCGGCGTGAAGGACAGCGAGCCGGTTTCCGCCTTGTATGGAATGAGGGTGGACGCCAGATTGCGGCGGTAGGTGCCCTTGGCATCCAGATCGTGTACGCCGATCTTGATGGCCATGCACTTGATGTACGGCTTGTTCTTGACCTTTCGGGGCAGGTATTTCTTGAACGGGGGCAGGTACCCCAGGATCAGCAGGATGGCTAAGATCCACAGGGTCAGCTTGAGCCAGTTTTCCTCCAGCCAGTCCATGAACCGTTCCCAGCCGGAGATGGTGTCGTTGATGGTGAAGGTGTCCCGGGCCTCGCCGGAGGCGGAGGACATACCCTGCTTGAACCCACCGGTGATGGCGATGGGGATGGCGCCGCCGTGGGTGGCCATGGGATCCCCGTCCTTCAGGGTGGGGTATATCTTGAACTTGCCGATCTCGTTGGTCTTTTCCACCCGGAAGGCGCCAATGTCCTCAAACTCGGTGGTCACCGTGGGGGTGCCCAGCAGCTTCCACTGCTCCTCGGTCAGCGGTACCTTGCCGTTCTCCCCGTCGATGAGGGTGGTGACGACAATGGGGTCGTTGGGGTTGGCAAAGCCGGTGGTCCCCAGCGTGTAGGTCGGCTTCTGCTCAAAGGTGAAGTACAGACCGCTTTGGCGGTACACCGTGTAGGATAGGTTGGCCTTGACGGTGTTGTACTCCAGGAACCGGGCGGCCACCGCAATGTCCAGCTTGCCGTCCAGGATGGTGACCGTGTCACCGAACTTGGCCTTGCTGGTCTTCTTGTCGCCGGTCTCGGTGGTGTTGGTCATGGTGGCGTCATACGTGATGTTGCCCAGCAGGGAGGTGTCGGTGACCTTCTGCCCGTTGGTGGCATCAATGAAGCCGAACTCCAGCCGGTAGGTGCCGGCAACCAGGTTATCCTTGGCGGTGACCTCCTCGTTATCCGCATTGTACAGATACGCCGCAATGGAGACGTTGGGCTTGTAGTACACCTGCACCGTATCCGCCCCAGAGACGTTGACCGTATACTGGCCGGGGACAAAGTCGGTATTGAAGGTGGCCACGTAGCCGTTGAGGTTGTCCGCCACGATGACCTTGTCGTCCCCGTACTCGCCGGGGTTGTTGTTGGTAGCCGCCTTGCGGCTGTACTGCACGTGCACGTTGGAGGACGGGGTCACCGTCTGGCCGTTTGACCCGGTGATGCCGGTGATCTTCACGTCCTTGCCCTGCGCAAACACCACCAGCTGGCTCATGGGCACGTTAAAGCTCACGCTGTTGCCGCTGATGGGCAGCACGTTACTCTGGAAAATACGGTTGCAGATGGTGGTGATCTTGGACAGAATGTCGGTGGAGTTGGCCGCCTTCTCAAAGTAGATGTTGTTGGCCGGATCCTGGTTGATCACCGCCGCCGCCGCGCCCATGGACAGCATCATGACCTTGGTCTTGCCATCCTTGACTACCTGGTGGAAGTAGTCCTCTACCTGGGCATTCTTGGCGTCCAGAAACTCACCGTCGGTGAGCACCACCAGCCATTGCTCGTCCGCCTTGACGCTCTTGAGGTCGTCATACGCCCGGCGCACCGTTCCGAAGGGGGTGCCCAGCGCCTTGGTCACCAGATCGTGGATCTTCTTGACGTTGGCCTCGGTCTGCCGGGCGTCCTTGCTCCCCTGCAGGCGCAGAAGCGGTCCTTTCTGGTAGTCGCTCATGTAGTAGATGTTGAGGGTCTCCTTTTCGCCCAGCATGCCGGCGAAAACCTCCATGGCGTACTTGGCCTGACACCAAGTGTCCACGTACTTGTTGTTGTTGTCAATGATCATACTGCCGGAGTCATCGTACACCAGATTGATGACCCGGGACGGCACGTAGGTGTCCGCCGACACCGCCATGCCGGTGGGCAGCAGCGGCAGCAGCAACACCAGTGCCAATGCCAGCGCTAACAGTCGTTTCATGTTGATATCCCCTCCGTTTACAGACACCGGTTGGATGCCGGGCATCCGCCGCACCGGTGTAGATAAGGTATTATATCATATATCACTAACCTATGTCAATAAGTGTTAGTTTTTAGACAATCTTGTCGGAAAGGGGACCGGGCCGCATAAAAAATAAAAAAGCGGCCTGCCGGCAGCGTTGAACGAAAAAAGACCGCCCGAGAGAGACGCCTCATAAAGAAAAGGACACTTTACACAAAGATCGTGAAAGTGTCCCGATGGGTTACATGCTTCCATAAAGCACCTATCTCAAAGGTAAGAGTAACAAGTGATATTGTGAGACGGGTCTCACAGTGATATTTGACCTTTCGGTCAAGTGATATTAAAACCAAGAGGTTTTAGTGGTATTTTATTCGCCCTTAAACTGCCGAAGGCAATAACACTTGGACTTTAGTCCAAATATCACTGCGAAGCAATATCACTCGCCGTTAGGCGAATAAAACGAAGGCACCCTCCGCAAGGAAGGTGCCTCGATGACAGCCTTTTTGGCTTATAAAACCTTGGACAGAAACTCCTTGGTACGGGGGTGCTGGGGGTTGCCGAACACCTCGTCCGGGGTGCCCTGCTCGCAGATGACGCCGCCATCCAGGAACAGCACCCGGGTGCCCACCTCCCGGGCAAAGCCCATCTCGTGGGTCACGATCACCATGGTCATGCCGTCCCGGGCCAGCTCACGCATGACCTCCAGCACCTCCCCGACCATCTCCGGGTCGAGGGCGGAGGTAGGCTCGTCAAACAGCATCACGTCGGGGTTCATGGCCAGGGCACGGACGATGGCCACCCGCTGCTTCTGGCCGCCGGACAGCTTGGAGGGGTACTCCCCGGCCTTGTCACGCAGGCCTACCTTGTCCAGCAGGGTCAGCGCCTGCTCCTCCGCCGCGGCACGCAT
>SVPB01000053.1 GCA_015066065.1 Oscillospiraceae bacterium
TGCTGATGGTATAGCTGGTACCGCCCACCAACAACAGACCGGCCAGACCGCAGATGGCACCGGACACCAGCATGGTGCGGATAATCACCTTGCGCACGTTGATGCCCACGTACCGGGCGGTGTTCTCGCTCTCACCCACCACGGCGATCTCGTAGCCCTGCTTGCTGTACTTGAGGTAGATAAACAGCAGGATGGTCACCGTCGCCACAATGATGGCGTTAAGGAGGGCCTTCTGCTCACCCAGCACCGGGAGGCCGTATTCCGGCAGACGGGGCATCACGGTGTTTTTTTCGGTGACCACGTATGCCTTGAGGAACCACTCCACCATCTGAATGGCCACGTAGTTCATCATGAGGGTAAAAAGGGTCTCGTTGGTGTTAAACCGTGCCTTAAAGATAGCCGGCAGCACCGCCCAGACCATACCGGCCATCACGCTGGAGGCCACCATGACCGCTATGAGCTGCCAGTAAGGGAGCTTGTCTCCCAGAAAGTACATGCACGCCGCGCAGGCCAGGCCGCCGATGAGGGTCTGACCCTCGGCGCCGATGTTCCAGAATTTCATCTTAAACGCCGGCGCCACCGCCAGAGACACGCCCAACAGCATGGCCATGTCCTGCACCAAGTTCCACTGGCGACGCTCGGTGCCAAACACACCGTCCACCATGGAGGCGTAGATGTCCACCGGATTCTCGCCGGACAGGAGGGTAATGAGCAGACCGGCGGTCACCAGCGCCGCTGCAATGGCGATAGCACGCACCATGAGCTTGTACCACCAGGTCAGGGACGCCGGATCCCGCTTGACCAGATGGACCAAGGGGGAACGCTTATGTTCAGTTGTTGCCATGCGGATCCTCCCCTTCCTCATACGTTTTGGTCATGAGCAGACCGATCTCTTCCTTACGGGCGGTGCGGCCGTCCACCACGCCGGTGACACGACCGTCGTTGATGACCAGAATCCGGTCGCACAGCTCCATGAGCACGTCCAGATCCTCGCCCACGAAGATCACCGCTACCCCCTGCTCCTTCTGCTTGTTGAGCAGGTTGTAGATGGTGTAGGAGGCGTTGACGTCCAGACCACGCACCGGGTAGGCCGCCATGAGCACCGACGGGGCGGAAGCGATCTCCCGGCCCACCAGCACCTTCTGCACGTTGCCGCCGGACAGCTGGCGCACCGGGGTGGTGGCGCCGGGGGTGGCTACCTGCAGATCTTCAATGATATGCTCCGCCAGATCCCGGGGCTCCCGGCGATGCAGGAACATGCCAAAGCCCTTCCGATAGCTGCGCAGCATCATGTTGTCGATGATATCCATGTTGCCGACCAGACCCATACCCAGACGGTCCTCCGGCACAAAGGACAGCCGCACGCCCAGATCCCGGATCTGCAGAGGGGTCTTGTCCCGGAGATTCTCCTCCGCCCCGGTCTGGGGGTCAAAGTAAACGATCTCGCCATCGGTGAGGTGATGCAGGCCGGCAATGGCCTCCAACAGCTCCCGTTGGCCGGAACCGGCAATGCCGGCGATACCCAATATCTCGCCGCTGTAGGCAGAGAAGGACACCCCATCCAGCACGGCGCGGCCCTCCTTGTTGATACTGCGAAGCCCGCGCACGGTCAGCCGTTCCTTGGGGTCTTTTGGCTGGGAGCGCTGGATGTTCAGCTCCACCTTAGCGCCCATCATCATCTCGGTCAGCGACGCCTCGGTAGCGTCGGCGGTGTCCACCGTGCCGATATGCTCGCCCTTGCGCAGCACCGCCACCCGATCGGAGATGGACAGCACCTCGTGCAGCTTATGGGTGATGATGATCACCGACTTGTTATCCTCCCGCATGCGGCGCAGCACCGCAAACAGCTTGTCGGTCTCCTGGGGAGTCAGCACCGCCGTGGGCTCGTCCAGTATGAGGATGTCGGCGCCCCGGTACAGCACCTTGATGATCTCCACCGTCTGCTTTTCGGATACCGACATATCCGCCACCCGTTTGTCCGGGTCGATGATAAAGCCGTACCGCTGGGTGATCTCGATGACCTTGCGGCGCACCTCCGCCAGATGGTAGCGACCCTCGTCCTCCACGCCCAAAGCGATATTTTCGCAGGCGGTGAACACGTCCACCAGCTTAAAGTGCTGGTGGATCATACCGATCTTGTGGGCAAAGGCATCCTTGGGGGAGGCGATGACCACCTCCTGCCCATCCACCAGGATCTGCCCCTCGTCGGGGAAATAGATGCCGGCCACCATATTCATCAGGGTGGTCTTGCCGGAACCGTTCTCTCCCAGCACCGCCAGGATCTCTCCCCGGTAGACGTCTAAGCTGCAGTTTTTATTGGCCACCACCTGACCGAAGGTCTTGGTGATGCCGCGACATTCCAGTGCAATGGGTCTACCCATGCTTATCTCTCCGTTCCTCGCAGAATTTGTATCCGATAAAGATAAACCACACGCTTTACCCTTATCGGGTATAAATCAACCGAGCCCGGGGCAGAGCCGGATGGCTCTGCCCCAGGCCGGCAACAGAACTAAATCAGAACTTCTCGTTCAAACGGGTAATACCGTCGATCTTCAGCTCAAAGTAGGGGGCGGACTGGGTCTTGGACTCGGCAAAGGCGCCGTCCACCACGTTCTCGCCGGTGACGGTCTTGCCGCCGTCCACGGTGAACTTGGTCACGTCAAACACCTTAATGGTGCCGTCCTTCAGGCCCTGGGTAGCGGTGGCGATAGCCTCCTTGGTGCCAGCGGCCGCCGCCTTGTCGTTGACGTCGGTGAGCACCACGGAGCCCTCGTTCAGGCCGCCGCACCAGTCGGTGTCAATGGCCGCACCGGTGTTGGCGCACTTGATGATGTACTGGAAGTAGGGCGCCCAGTTGATACGGGAAGACACGATGAAGGTGTTGGGGCAGGAAGCGACGGTGGAGCCGTTGTAGGACACGTTGGGCACACCGGCGGCCTCGCAGGCACCGGGAGCACCCATGGAGTCAGCGTGCTGGGAGATGAGAACGCACTTACGGGCGATAAGAGCCTCCGCCGCGTTCTGCTCCGCCACCGGCTCGTACCAGGAACCGGTGAACTGCACTTCCATGGTCACAGAGGGGCACACGGACTTGGCGCCCAGATAGAAGGAGGAGTAGCCGGAGATAACCTCGGCGTAGGTGAAGGCACCCACGTAGCCCATCTTGGCCTGCTCGGCGGTGATCTTACCAGCGGCGATCATCTCGTTGAGCTTCATACCGGCGGCGATACCGGCCAGGTAACGGCCCTCGTAGATGGAAGCGAAAGCGTTGTGATAGTTGGGGAGCTTCTCCAGGTGCGCCTTGTAGCCGGTGGCGTGGCAGAACTGCACGTCCTTGAACTCCTTAGCGGCCTGCAGCATGAAGTCCTCGTGACCGAAGGAGTTGGCAAACACCACGGTGCAGCCCTGATCCACCAGGTCAGCGGCGGCTTCGTAGCACTCGTTGCCCTCGGGCACGTTGGTCTTGATGATGTACTGGTCCTTCTTCAGGCCCAGGGCGGTCACCGCCTCGTTGGCGGCATCCAGGAAGTTCTTGTCGTAGGTGGACTTGTCATCGTGCAGGCAGATGAAGCCGATCTTAAAATCTTCCTTCACCTTGAACTCTGCACCCTGATTGTCACCTGCAGGGGTAGAAGTAGCCGGTTCTTCGCTTCCGCAAGCGGCCAGAGAGAACACCATCAGAGCCGCCAGCAGAAATGCCAGGATCTTTTTCATTGTTTTTACCTCCGTTTTGCTCTAAATTATATTTTTCCGTCACCCGACGGTCGGTTACAGGAAGGATACCCCGTCCTCGGGGCTCATGGCGGCGATGCGCGCCAGACTCTCGATGCGCATACCGGCCTCCCGCAGGGCGTCACCGCCGTGCTGGAAGGACTTTTCAATAAGGATGCCGGCACCCACCACGTGTCCGCCGGCCTGCAGCACCACGTCGGCCAGACCACGCAGGGCCTCGCCGTGAGCGAGGAAGTCGTCAATGAGCAGTACGTTCTCCCCGGCATGCAGGTAGTCCTTGGTCACCAGGATGGTGTTGACGTTGCCGTGGGTGAAGGAACGCACCGGGCAGGTGTACACCGTGTCGGGGATGTTGGAGCTCTTGGATTTCTTGGCGAACACCAGGGGCACCCGGAACCGCTGGGCCACCAACGCCGCAATGGCGATACCGGAGGCCTCCACCGTCAGCACCCGGTCCACACGCTCGTGGCAAAACAAGCGATAAAACTCCTCAGCCAGCTTGTCCAACAGCTCCATATCCATCTGGTGGTTAATAAAGCTGTCCACCCGCAGTACGTTGCCCGGAGCGACAATGCCGTCGCGCCGGATTCGCTCCTCCAGAAGCTGCACCCCGATGCCCCCTTTAACGGTCCTTTGATGGCTTATATTCTATCACAATAGGTCAATAAAAGCAACCGTTTATGCATAAAAACTCAAAATTTGTCGGCAGGCGGCGTCGGTCGGAAGGCAAACAGCCGTTGTCCCAGGTAGTTAAGCCCGGTAAACAGCCCCATGCCCACCAGCATCGCCAGATTATCCCGGAGGGTCTCCCCTGCCCCAGCCAACAGCCACCTTACCAGCGGCTCGGCCAACCCGTAGGCCAGCAGATAGCACCCGGCGATGGTGGCGGCAAACCGCACCGCCGGCCGCCAGCCCTTTTCCCGGTGACGGAAGGTAAAGTGCTTGTTGAGCAGGTAGCTCAGCACGCTGGTCAGCAGATAGTTGGCGGCCGAAGCCGGCCAGTAGCCTACCCCGGCCAGGTTATAGAGTCCAAACATGAGGGCACTGCCCACCAGGGTGTTGATCACCCCCACCAGCAGGAACCGCCACAGTTTACCGTCCACCAGCTTCATCGTCCGTCTCCTTGTTAAAGGTGGTTTCCTGCAGGATGTACCGGGGACGGTGCTTCACTTCCCCATAGATTTTGCCAATGTACTCCCCCAGCACCCCGATACACAGCAGCTGTACGCCGCCCAGGAACAGCACCACACACATCAGACTGCTCCAGCCGGATACGGTAGCGCCCCGAAAGTATTCCACCAGACTCCACACGATCATCCCAAGGCTGACCAGGAACACCCCCAGCCCCAGACCGGTGATGAGCTTGAGGGGACGCACCGACAGGCTGGTGATACCATCAGCGGCCAGCCGGAGCATCTTGCGCAGAGGGTAATGGGTCTTGCCGGCCTGCCGGGGCGAACGGTCGTAGTACACGCTGCTGCTGCGCAAGCCCACCAGCGGCACCAATCCACGCAGAAAGAGGTTGACCTCCTTAAACTCCGCCAGTCCGTCCAGCGCCCGGCGGCTCATGAGCCGGTAGTCGGCGTGGTTATACACGCTGTCCGCCCCCAGCTTGGCCATTAATTTGTAGAACAGATGGGCGGTGCCCCGTTTAAAGACGGTGTCGCTTTTGCGGTCACGGCGCACCCCATACACCACGTCACAGCCGGCCTCGTACTCGGTGAGCATGGCGTCCACCGCTTCCACGTCGTCCTGACCGTCGCAGTCCAGGCTGATGGTCACGTCCGCCCGTTCCCGGGCGGTCATCAGCCCGGCCAGCAAGGCGTTCTGATGCCCTCGGTTGCGGCTCAGGCGGATGCCCTCCGCCCAGCCTTCGTCAGACAGCCGGCCAATGACCTCCCAGGTACCGTCGGTGGAACCGTCGTCCACGTACAGCACCCGGCTCTCCGCCGCCACCCGGCCGGCGGCCTGCAGTGCCTGCAGCTTGCCGGAAAACAGGCCGGCGGTCACCGGCAGTACCGCTTCTTCGTTGTAGCAAGGGATCACCAGATATAAGATAGGCGCCGACATGGGCACGCCCCCTTTCGATACCCTCATTGTAGCACATTTCCACGGGAGAAACAATAGTTAATAGAGAATAGATTAGAGAGAATAGTTAAGGCCGGAAGCCACCACAAGGCCCCCTTGCCTAAAGGCAGCCATTTGCCAGCGCCCACGCTATAGACGCAAAAGCCCCCGCCCTGTTGATAAGGGTGGGGGTTGGTTATTTGTCACTCAGGCGCTCTGCCAGATCGATCAACACCTGCAGATCTTCCTCAGATAAACGGCATACCAGCTTATTTAATCTTTGAACCAGCTGCGGCTCTTGGACGGTATCGTCAAAGAATTCCCGGGGTGTCACTCCCAGATAATCACAGATATAGAGGAACTCGCTCATGGACGGCATGGCCCTACCGGAAGAAATGCTTTGGATATAGCTTTTGCTGTGGCCCAGATCGGTGCTCATGCGATATTCGGAAACGTTCTTTTTTGTCCTGAGCATCGAAATGCGCTCACTTATAAACTTAGCATCCACCGTCAACACCTCCGTCACCATCATTGTATAATAATTAGAACGGTAATATTCACGATAAAATTACCGATTATAGTTGCAGGTTACCGTTTGTAGCGGTATAATCACCTTAGATATTAAAACTACAATTAGTAATTGGTGGTGACAAGAATGGGGCTACTCTCTGTTTACACCGTTGCCTTTTTGGGGCATCGCATCCGGTAGCCACTCACCACGCCCCCGGCGATGCCGTTCCCCCATGCCTCCCTCTGACGAGGGCAGCCGTTTGCCAGCGCCCACGCTATAGACGCAAAAGCCTCCGCCCTTATCAACAGGGCGGGGGAATAACACGTCATTACCTTATCCGTCGATCAAGATTGGTTGTTGAGGGTGCGTATCATCTGCATGATCGCCTTTTTCTGCTCAGCCGTTAAACTGATCCATGAATCGAAAAGCTCTTTCATTTCCGGTGTCATTTCCACCATGTCACCGTCAGCAAAAAACTGCGATACCGTAATACCGAAGCCCTTACAGATGGCCTCCAGCGTGCTGATGGACGGCAGGGTGTTGCGTCTGAAAATATTAGCGAGCGTCGATTCTGACAAACCGCACTCTTTGGACAGCCGGTACTCCGTCCAGCCGCGTTCCTTCAATAGTTGGCGCAATCTCTGATGCGTATCCATCGTCCCACCGCCTTTCACACCTATATTTTACCGCTAAATTGAAAGGTTTTATACCCAACACTTGTAATGTACATACCGTTATGTTAAACTGTTATTAGCGTTAACTTGAAAGGTGTGGAACGGATGTTGAGCATGTACACCGTTGCCTTTTTGGGGCATCGGCAGATTGACGATCCTTTACGCTTGGAAGAGCGGCTGGAAGCCCTTATCCGTGATCTGGTGAGAGAAAAGGAGTACGTCAATTTTCTGGTGGGACGCAACGGCGAGTTTGATCAGTGCGTGGCGTCAGCGGTGCGTCGGGTGCATAAAAACTACCGGGACGACAACAGTGCCCTCGTGCTGGTTCTGCCGTATCTCACGGCAGAGTACCGAAAAAACGAAAACGCTTTCCACCGTTATTATACCGGTGTGGAACTGTCACAAGCGGCTGTGGACGCACACCCCCGGGCGGCCATCCGGATACGCAACCGGGAAATGGTGGACAGAGCCGATCTGGTCATCTGCTACCTGCAGAAAGAGCAAGGCGGTGCGTGGCAGGCGGTCAAATATGCCGGACAGCAAGGCAAACCGATCCTCAACCTGGCAGAGTAACACCGGCCTTTTTCGGCACCGCATCCGGTAGCCACTCACCACGCCCCCGGCTCCCCTAACTCTTATCTATTCTCTAACACAAAAAACTGCCCGACCGTTGCCGGTCGGGCAGTTTTTTTGTGTTGATTACACCAGCTCGATGATGGCCATCTCGGCGGCGTCGCCGCGACGGGCACCGATCTTGATGATACGGGTGTAGCCACCGTTGCGCTCCGCATACTTGGGGGCGATCTCGCTGAACAGCTTGTTGGAAACCGCTTCCTTGGTCACGAAGGCAAACACCTGACGCTTGTTGGCCAGGGTCGGCTCCTTGGCGATGGTGATCATCTTCTCCGTCAGAGCACGCACTTCCTTAGCACGGGTGACGGTGGTCTCGATCCGGCCGTTCTCCAGCAGGAAGGTGACCATAGCACGCAGCATGGCCGTACGGGAGGCAGTAGGTCTGCCTAACTTTCTGGTACCGGGCATGGATATTCACTCCTTTAATCTATTGAAAGATTATTCTTCGTCGTCACGCAGGGCCAGGCCCAGGGACTCCAGCTTGTTGATAACTTCCTCCAGGGACTTACGTCCCAGGTTGCGAACCTTCATCATATCGTCCTCGGACTTGCTGATGAGATCCTCCACCGTGTTGATGCCGGCTCTCTTGAGACAGTTGAAGGAGCGTACGGAGAAATCCAGCTCCTCAATGGTCATGCTCAGCACCGTGGTCTGGGTCTGGTCGTCGGACTTGACCAGGATGGGGCTGCCATCCATGGTGTCGGCGGACAGATCCACAAACAGGTTGAGATGCTCGGTGAGCACACGGGCGCCCAGAGAGACCGCTTCCTTAGCGGAAATCACGCCGTTGGTCCAGACCTCCAGCGTCAGCTTGTCATAGTCGGTGATCTGACCGACACGGGTGTTCTCCACGGTGTAGTTGACCTTCACCACGGGGGTGTAGATGGAATCCACCGGGATCACGCCGATGACCGGGTTCATCAGCTGCTTGTTGCGCTCCGCCGGCACATAGCCGCGGCCCTTATCCAGAGTCAGCTCCATAAACAGCTTGGCACCCTCGCCCAAGGTGGCGATGTGCATATCCGGCACCAGGATCTCCACCTCGCTGTCGCACTTGATGGAGCCGGCGGTCACCTCGCAGGGACCTTCCGCCTCGATATACACGGCCTTGGGACCCTCGCCGTTGATCTTGGCGATGAGGCCCTTGACGTTCAGGACGATCTCGGTCACGTCCTCCTTGACGCCCTCAATGGTAGAGAACTCGTGGAGAATGCCGTCGATCTTGATGGAGGTTACCGCTACGCCCGGCAGGGAAGAGAGCAGGACACGGCGCAGGCTGTTGCCGATGGTAGTGCCGTAGCCACGCTCCAGCGGCTCCACGACAAATTTGCCGTAGGTGCCGTTGGTGGCCAGGTCCAGAGCTTCTATACGGGGCTTCTCGATTTCGATCATGCAAAAACCCTCCTTTGTATCTGGCTGCACCGGGGTCGCTTACACGACCTGGTGCGCCGTTTCAATCTCATACGATCGGGGAAACGATTACTTGGAGTACAACTCCACGATGAGGGTCTCCTCGATGGGCAGATCCACGTCCTCGCGCTTGGCCAGGGCGATGACCTTGCCTTCCATCTTCTCGCGATCCATCTCCAGCCACTTCACCACGGGACGGGCGCTGTTGGCCTCCACGATGGCCTTGAAGCAATCCAGAGAACGGCTGCGCTCACGCACGGCCACCACCATGCCCGGCTTGACCAGGAAGGAGGGGATGTTGACGGTACGGCCGTTGACCGAGAAGTGCTTCTGGGTCACCAGCTGACGGGCCTGGGCACGGGAGCTGGCCAGACCCAGACGGTAGATGACGTTGTCCAGACGGCTCTCCAGCAGGGTCAGCAGGTTTTCACCAGCGGCACCGGGCATCTTCTGAGCCATCTCAAAATAGTGACGGAACTGGCCTTCCAGCACGCCGTAGTAGCGGCGAGCCTGCTGCTTGGTGCGCAGCTGACGACCGTATTCGGACGCCTTCTTGTTGCGGGCCTGGCCATGCTGGCCGGGAGCATAAGAACGGCGATCAATGGCGCACTTGCCGGTGTAGCAACGCTCGCCCTTGAGGAACAGTTTCTGACCTTCACGGCGGCACAGCTTGCACACCGCATCAGTATATCTTGCCATTTGCTTCTACCTCCATTTCAATTAGACGCGGCGTCTCTTGGGAGGACGGCATCCGTTGTGGGGGACGGGGGTCACGTCCTTGATCATGGTGACGTCCAGTCCGGCGGCCTGCAGGGCACGGATGGCGGCTTCACGGCCGGCACCGGGACCCTTAACGTACACTTCTACGCTCTTGAGGCCGTGCTCCATGGCCGCTTTGGCAGCGGTCTCGGCGGCAGTCTGAGCAGCGAAGGGGGTGGACTTGCGGGAACCGCGGAAGCCCAGCTCACCGGCAGAAGCCCAGCTCAGGGCGTTGCCCTGCTGGTCGGTGATGGTAACGATGGTGTTGTTGAACGTGGACTGGATATGCGCGGCGCCCCGTTCAATGTTCTTGCGTTCTTTGCGGCGACGGGTGGTAGCACCCTTGCGCGCGGTAGTCTTGGCAGCCATTTATATCCCTCCTACTTACTTCTTCTTGTTGGCAATGGTCTTCTTGGGACCCTTGCGGGTACGGGCGTTGGTCTTGGAACGCTGACCGCGAACCGGCAGACCCTTGCGGTGGCGCAGGCCACGGTAGCTGCCGATCTCAATCAGGCGCTTAATGTCGAAGGCCACCGAACGGCGCAGGTCACCTTCCACGGTGTAGTTGTGGTCGATGTGCTCGCGCAGCTTGGACACTTCGTCCTCGGTCAGATCCCGTACACGGGTGTCGGGGTTGATGCCGGTAGCCGCCAGGATGTCGTTGGAAGACTTGCGGCCGATACCGAAAATGTAGGTCAGGCCGATCTCTACCCGCTTGTCACGGGGCAGATCGACACCAGCAATTCGTGCCATTGTATAATCCTTCCTTTCACGGCAGGGGTTGCCTGCCTGTTGTCGGCGTGGGCTTAGCCCTGACGCTGCTTATGCTTGGGGTTCTCGCAGATGACCATCACGCGACCCTTGCGCTTGATGACCTTGCACTTCTCGCAGATTTTCTTCACAGAAGGTCTGACTTTCATAAAGAATACCTCCTTCGTGCTTTCGCACGGTCGTTTGTGGGGGAGCGATTGCTCCCATTACTTAGTACGCCAAGTGATACGGCCCTTGGTCAGATCATAGGGGGACATCTCCACGGTGACCTTGTCGCCGGGCAGGATGCGGATGTAGTTCATACGCAGCTTGCCGGAGATGTGCGCCAAAATCTTGTGGCCGTTGGCCAGCTCTACCTGGAAGGTGGCGTTGGGCAGTGCCTCAATGACCGTTCCTTCCAATTCGATAACATCGTCTTTCGACATAGATTAACCCTCCATCGTCTTACCGTAGCTGTCTTACCGTAGCTTACCGTCGGGGTCGGTCATGATGACCGGACCGTCCGGGGTAATGGCTATCGTGTGCTCGAAGTGAGCCGACAGGCGACCGTCGCCGGTCACCGTAGTCCAGCCGTCCCCGAGTATACGCACCTCGTGGGTGCCGGCGTTGACCATAGGCTCAATGGCTAAGGTCATTCCCGGCAACAGCTTGGGGCCTCTGCCGGGGGTACCGAAATTGGGTACGCTGGGATCTTCGTGCAGATGGGTGCCTACTCCGTGACCGACAAACTGCCGTACCACCGAGTAACCACGCATCTCGACATACCGCTGTACCGCCGCACCGATGTCTCCCACCCGATTGCCTGCGGTGGCGGCACGGATGCCTTCGTACAGGCTTTCACGGGTGGCGTCCATCAGCGCCTGCGCTTCCCGGGAGACCTTGCCGGCCGCAAAGGTGGCGGCGTTGTCTCCGTGAAACCCGTTGAGGTTTGCGCCCACGTCAATGCTGACGATATCGCCTTCCCGAATGACGTAGGTGCCGGGTATGCCGTGGATGACGGTTGCGTTGACCGAGATGCAGGCGCTGGCGGGGAATCCGCCGTAACCGAGAAAGCTGGGCTTGGCTCCCGACTTCTCGATGTACGTGCGGATGAGCCGGTCGATCTCCCCGGTGGTCACACCGGGCTGTACCGCCTCACCGCCGACCTGCAACGCCCTGGCCGATACCACGCAGGCCTCACGCATGAGCTGCAGGTCTCGGCTGTTCTTAATGCTTATCATGCTCAGCCCTTCAGCGCCCGGAGGGTCTCCTCCGCGATCTCCTGGATGCCCCGTTGGCCATCCATCACCAGCAGCTTGCCGGCGGCCGCGTAGTAGTCCCGCAGGGGTTCGGTCTGGTCGTGGTAAACACGCAGACGCTCTTCAACGGTCTCAGGTTGGTCATCCTTGCGCTGAACAAGGGTGCTGCCGCAACGGTCGCAGATACCTTCCACCTTGGACTTCTTGGTCTCGATGTGGTAGGTGTTGCCACAGTCTAAGCACACACGGCGACCCGATACACGCCGGGTGATCACCTCGTCGGGGACGTTGATGTCCACCACACGGTCGATGGTGATGCCCATACGGTCAAGTGCCTCGGCCTGGGGGATGGTGCGGGGGAAACC
>SVPB01000054.1 GCA_015066065.1 Oscillospiraceae bacterium
TGTCACCCCGAAAGGCCCGTCGTCAAAGGTCAGGTAACACACCTTGCCGGGGATGGGCGTTACCACAGAGGAGCTGTTGTTGGCCTTCTTCTCCGCCGCCAACAGCTCCATCTGCTTCTGTAACGACTCCTTTTCCTTCTGGAGCTTACTTTGCTCCTCCTGAGAGGCTTTGAGCTTGTCCTGCGCCTCCTTGAGCTGCTGCTCCAGCTCCTTCTTTTGCTGTTCCAGCTGCTCCTTTTGTGCCGCCTGCTCCTGCTTATTTGTTTCGGCTTGCTGCAGGGCCTGCCCGGTGGTCTCCAGCGCGGAGGACACCGTCGTCAGGCGGCGATGCTGCAGCACCAGCCCCACACAAGCGGCCACCAGTGCCGCCGCTATCACGCAGGACAACACGATCTTCCAGGTCTTTTTCACGGGCGTCACCCTCCTTTCTGTGACAAAATACCGGTCTTTTCGACACATCCTCATTGTAGCACAAAAGCGGCCAAAACACAATAAAAAAAGACACTCTTTTTGTTCTCTGTCTGCCCTGTAAAAAAACCGTCCGCCCCGGTGATGCTTTTCCTTGCGGACATAGGGGGAAATAAAAAGCTACCCGTTGCAGATGGCAACGGGTAGCTTTTTACCATTTTACTTAAACTTCTTACGGGCAACGTAGTGGGTGTGCAGGATCTCGTGGGCCTTGTGGCCGCCGATCTCGCCCAGGTAGTCCTTGTAGACTTCCTTCACCACCGGGTTGTCATGGCTCTTACGCAGAGGCATCTTGGCATCCTGGTCGTACAGCGCCTTGGCACGCATGGCCTTGAGGTCGTACACGTTGAGGATGGACGCCGGCTGGATGGGCTGACCGCCGCCGGTGACACAGCCGCCGGGACAGCACATGATCTCCACGAACGCCCAGGGGGCGGTGCCGGCCTTGATCTGCTCCATGACGGCACGGGCATTCTCGATGCCGCTGGCCACCGCCACCTTCAGCTCCATACCATTGATGGTGTAGGTAGCCTCCTTGAGACCCTTGGTGCCACGCACCTCGTGGAAGTCCACCGCCTCGTTGGAGGTACCGGTGAGCCAGTCGTTGGCGGTACGCAGCGCCGCCTCCATCACACCGCCGGTGGCACCAAAGATGACCGCCGCACCGGTGGAAGCGCCCAGCAGATCGTCAAAGCACTCGTCCTCCAGGTAGGTGAACTTGATACCGGCACGCTCGATCATGCGAGCCAGCTCACGGGTGGTGATGGAGATGTCCACATCGGCCAGACCGTTTTCGGTCAGCTCCTCACGGGCGACCTCAAACTTCTTGGCGGTGCAGGGCATCACCGACACGGACACGATGTCCTTGGGATCGATGCCGTTCTTCTCGGCGTAGTAGGTCTTGATCAGGCCACCCATCATCTCCTGAGGAGACTTGCAGGAGGACAGATGCTCCAGATACTCAGGGTAGTACAGCTCGGCGTACTTGACCCATCCGGGAGAGCAGGAGGTGATCATGGGCAGCTTGCCGCCGTTCTTGATACGCTCCACCAGCTCGTTGGCTTCCTCCACGATGGTGAAGTCGGCCGCACAGTCGGTGTCAAACACCTTATCAAAGCCCAGACGGCGCAGGGCGGCAACCATCTTGCCCTCCACGTTGGTGCCGATGGGCATGCCAAAGCTCTCGCCCAGGGCGGCACGCACCGCCGGGGCGGTCTGCACCACCACGTGCTTGGTGGGATCCGCCAGAGCGTCCCACACCTTCTGGGTGTCGTCCTTCTCCTGCAGAGCGCCGGTGGGGCAGGCGGTGATACACTGACCACAGCTCACGCAGGGGACGCTGTCCAGCGGCAGCTCAAAGGCGCAGGCGATGTGGGTATCGATACCACGGTCGTTGGCGCCGATGACGCTCACGACCTGCTGCTTGCAGGCGGCAACACAGCGACGGCACAGGATGCACTTGTTGTTATCACGCACCAGATGCGCGGCGGAATCGTCCACCTTGTACTCGGGCTTGAAGCCGTCGTACTTGCCGCTGTCCTCAATGCCGTAGTCACGGCACAGCTTCTGCAGCTCACAGTTGGTGGAGCGCACGCAGGACAGGCACTTCTTATCGTGGGTGGAGAGGATCATCTCCAGGGTGATGCGGCGGCTGTTCTGTACCTTGGGACTGTTGGTGATGACCTCCATGCCCTCGCTGACGGGGTACACGCAGGCGGTGACCAGACGGGCAGGACGACCGCCCTCGCTGACCTCGACCATACAGATACGGCAGGCACCGATCTCGTTGATCTCCTTAAGGAAGCACAGAGTGGGGATCTCCACACCGGCATAACGGGCGGCTTCCAGCACGGTAGAGCCTTTGGGCACGCTGACAGCGGCACCGTTGATCTTCAGATTAATCATATCCATTGTATCCACACTCCTTTCTTATTGCTTGCTGATGGCGCCCGGCTTACAGTTGGCCATGCAGACGCCACACTTGATGCACTTGGCAGGGTCGATGACGTAGCTGGCCAGCTTGTGACCGGGAGCCACGTAATCGGTCTGGGTGATGGCGTTGACCGGGCAGTTCTTGGCACAGCGGCCACAGCCGATGCACTTATCCTTGTCGATGGTGAAGGAGAGCAGATCCTTACACACGCCGGCAGGGCACTTCTTGTCTACCACGTGGGCGATGTACTCGTCACGGAAGAACTTGAGGGTGGACAGCACCGGGTTGGGAGCCGTCTGACCCAGACCGCACAGGGAGTTCTCCTTGATGTAGTAGCACAGCTGCTCCAGCTCGTCGATATCCTCCAGGGTGCCCTTGCCGGAGGTGATCTTATCCAGCTTCTCCAGCAGGCGCTTGGTACCCACACGGCAGGGGGTGCACTTACCGCAGCTCTCGTCCACGGTGAACTCCAGGAAGAACTTGGCCATGTCCACCATACAGGTGTCCTCGTCCATGACGATCAGACCGCCGGAACCCATCATACAGCCGATGGCGGTGAGGTTATCGTAGTCCACGGGGGTGTCGATGAGGTGGGCCGGGATACAGCCGCCGGAAGGACCGCCGGTCTGGGCGGCCTTGAACTTCTTGCCATTGGGGATACCGCCGCCGATGTCGTCGATGATCTCACGCAGGGTGGTACCCATGGGGATCTCCACCAGACCGGTGTTCTTGATCTTACCGCCCAGAGCGAATACCTTGGTGCCCTTGGAGCGCTCGGTACCCATGGAGGCGAACCACTCGGCGCCACGCAGGATGATCTGGGGAACGTTGGCGAAGGTCTCCACGTTGTTTTCCACCGTGGGCTTGCCGAACAGACCCTTGACCGCCGGATAGGGCGGACGGGGACGGGGCTCGCCGCGGTTGCCCTCGATGGAGGTCATCAGCGCCGTCTCCTCGCCGCACACGAAGGCGCCGGCGCCCAGACGGATGAACAGATCAAAGTCAAAGCCGGAGCCGAAGATGTTCTTACCCAGCAGGCCGTACTCACGGGCCTGGTTAATGGCGATCTGCAGACGGGCCACGGCGATGGGATACTCCGCACGCACGTATACGTAGCCCTCGGTCGCACCGATGGCGTAACCGGCGATGGTCATGGCCTCCACCAGGCTGTGGGGGTCGCCTTCCAGCACCGAACGGTCCATGAACGCACCGGGGTCACCCTCGTCGGCGTTACACACCACGTACTTCTGGTCGGCCTTGTTGGGGGCGGTCAGCGCCCACTTACGGCCGGTGGGGAAGCCACCGCCGCCACGGCCACGCAGACCGGAATCGGTGATGACCTTGATAACATCCTCGGGGGTCATCTCGGTGAGCACCTTACCCAAAGCGGCATAGCCGTCCATGGCGATGTACTCGTCGATGTTCTCGGGGTTGATGACACCGCAGTTACGCAGCACCACACGGTTCTGGGTCTTGTAGAACACGGTGTCGGACAGAGCGACGTTGCCGTGCACCGGCTCGTCGGAACCGGTGTCGTTGTACACCAGACGCTCCACCACACGACCCTTGAGCAGATGCTCGGAGCAGATCTCCGCCACATCGTCCACCGTTACCCGGCTGTAGAAGGTGCCGTCCGGATGGACGATAACCACCGGGCCCAGGGCGCACAGACCGAAGCAGCCGGTCTGCACTACTTTCACTTCATCCTCCAGACCGTTGGCCTTGATGTTGTCCGCAAAGGCCTGCTGGATGGACACGCTGCCTGAGGAGGTACAGCCGGTACCGCCGCAGATCAGTACATGAGCACGAATCATTGTTTTTACCTCCTCGTTGATTACTTAATATCCACTTGAGTGAACTCCGCCACCGGCTTGCCGCCCTTGAGGTGTTCCTCCACCACACGGGCAACCTTGTCGGCGGTCATCTTCACGTAGGTGACCTTTTCCTTGCCGGCCTCAAAGACCTCCACGATGGGCTCGTACTGGCACAGCCCGATGCACCCGGTCTGGGTGACGGTCACGTTGGCGGCCAAGCCAGCCTCGTTGACCTGCTCCACAAAGGCGTTCAGCACGGGGCGAGCGCCGGCGGCGATGCCGCAGGTAGCCATACCCACGACCACACGCTTCTCGTCAGTGCCCTCGCGCAGAGCAACCTTGTTCTGCATCTTTTCCTTGATGGCCTGAAGTTCTGCTAAAGATTTCATTCCTATCGTCCTTTCCTATGTAATGGCTTTTTGGTTTTTATTGAGGATCGTAATCTTCCCGAAGGGAATCCTCGATCCATTGCAATACCTCGTAGCTGTTGATGGGAACATCATCCAGCATATCCCGCAGCAGACGGGTGTCCAGCTCCACCGGCTCTTTGCCCGGGCGGTCGTGCCGCAGGTAAAAATCCGTGTCCGGGTGCCCTTGGATAAGGGTGGCCACGGTAGCCGGAACGTCCCCTAAGGGAACGCAATCGATGTGCCCGGTATCAAACACCGCCGTCACGGCGGTCCCGTGGTCGTCCGGGTGGGTCTCCCGGGGTCGGGAGGTCACCGTCAGGTGACCGCCGGTCTGCTCCGCCGCCAGCCGCAGCAGGGGCAAGCCCATGCCCACCGGCCGGGTGGTGCGTGTGGTATAGAAGGGGTCGGTGACCCCCCGTACCGTGTCCGCATCCATGCCACAGCCGTCGTCCCGGATGGTCAGGGTCAGGGTGTTCCCCTGCTCCTCCAGCAGGATCTCGGTGAGGGTGGCGCCGGCTTTGACGGCGTTTTCCGCAATATCCAGGATGTTGAGTGACAGTTCCTTCATAATCCCTTCCTCAAATACGCCAGCAACGCGTCCCGTACCCCTTGCTCATCGGCCGGATCGGCCTCCAGCGGCAGGGTGTGCGCCCCATCCCGGATATCCCATAGATAGTGGGCATCCGAGCCGGTGACCGCCACACAGCGACCCAGCGCATACCGGGCACGGTAGTCCGTCTCCCGGTCCAGGTCGTGCAGCTCCACGCAGGTGAAGGGGGGGTCAGGGGGCAGATCGCCCAGCACGGCGATGATGCCGCCGGATTCCCGGTCGATGTGGGCCGGATAGCACACGCCGCCGTAGTAGGCACACAGCCCATCCGCCTCCTCCACGGGAATGGTGGTGGCGTTGATGAGCAGGTCATCCTCGGTGTCCACGATCTCGTCACGCTCGTTCATCACCGTCTGTGCGCCGAAGATGTCCGGGCGGTTGGGGATGCGCACCCGGCGGCTGTCCACCTCCCGGCCAAAGGCCATGCCGGCCTCCAGGGTGGGGAACAGACACACCAGATGGATATCCTCCGCGGTGGTCAGCTCCATCCCGGCCACCGGGACAATGCCCATCTCCCGGGCCGCTTCAAAGAAGGCAGGACAGTTGCGTGTGGTGTTGTGATCGGTCAAGGCCATGATCTGCAGGCCGCACAGCTTGCCCATGCCGGCTAAGCTGTGGGGGGTGCTCTCCCCGTCACCGCAGGGGGACAGGCAGGAGTGCAGATGCAGGTCATAGGTAAAATCGGTCATAGCGTATCCCGGAGCAGGAGGGCGGTATCGTAAGCACTGTGCGGACTGAGCAGAAGGTTGATCCCCTTCTCCTCGCACAGAAGCGCCACCCCGTTGTCCGGCTGCACCCCCTCTGCCAGGAGGATGCAGGCGGTATCCGCCAAGGTCGCTACGGCGGCGATGTTCCGGTTGGACATGATGGTCACCCAAGCATCGCCCTCCCGGGCACGTCCCATGACCCAGCTAAGCAGGTCGCCCAGGTACACACCGGTGATCTCCCGGTCGCCCCGGGGCAGGGCCGCCGCCGTCAGGTCGGTCTTATCCAGCAGCTCTTGTACCGTCATAAAGCCCCCTCCTTGGCGGCCGCTTCCTGCTTATCGGCCAGATATTGCCGGAGTGCGTCCTTCATGGTGAGGATGCACTCGCACTTGCTGGCTCGCCCACGCACCACGTCCTCCGCAAAGGCACGGCAGGTGGGAGCGCCGCAGGAGCCGCAATCCAGACCGGGCAGCTCGGCCCGCAGGTTCTGGATATCCGCCATCATCCGCATGGACTTGGCCATGCTGTCGGCCAGCTGGGAGATGGGCTGGTACTCCGGCATCTCGTTAAAGAAATATTCCTCCGGAATGTACTGCTCCTCCGGGGAAAGGAAGTTCCGGCTCACCGGCAGGAACCGCCTAAGGGACTGCAGACGGGCCTTGGCGATGTAGGGGTTCTGCACCGTCAGCACACCGCCCACACAGCCGCCGGGGCAGGCGTTAAGCTCCACAAACTCCACCGGGGGGATGTTGCCGTTTTCCAGCTGATCCAGCACCCGGTTGACGTTGTCAATGCCGTCAGCGGACAGGTAGCTGTCGTTGAACAGGGCGGATGCCTCACCGCCGGTGGAGGCCCAGCTGACCCCCAGCATACCGGAGGAGGAGAGGTTTTCCACCTCGTCCGCCGACATGGCGTTGATCAGTAAAAAGTAGATGTCGCTCATGGACACCACCACGTCCACCCGGCTTTGGTAGTCGGCAAAGCCGTTTTTGACGTAGCTGGCCTTGGCCGGGCAGGGGGAGATGAAGCACACCCCGATCTCCTCGGGCTTAAGCTCCGGATGCTCCTTCTGGGCCTTTTCCCGTGCCAGCATGGCGGCGATCTCCATGGGAGGGAGCATCTGCACCACGTGGTCCAGCAGGGAGGGGAACCGCAGAGCGATGAGCCGCACCACCACCGGGCAAGCCGCGCTGATGACCGGCTTGAGCACCCCCTCGGTGCCCAGATAGAACCGGGTGTAGGCGGATACCAGCTCCGCCGCCTTGGCCACCTCGTACACCTCGTCAAACCCGATACGGGTCAGCCCGGTCAGCACGTAGTCCACGTCGTCCAGGTTATCAAACTGGCCGTACAGCGACGGGGCAGGGAGAGCGATCTTCCACTTGAACCCGTCCATGGCCTCCAGCTTACTGCACACGGCACGCTTGGCCTTGTGCGGACACACCCGGATGCACTCACCGCAGTCGATACAGCGGCCTTCGTTGATGACCGCCTTGCCGTTGCGGATGCGGATCGCCTCGGTGGGGCAATGCCGCAGGCAGGTGGTACAGCCGGTACAGCGGCTGGCGTCCAGATGGACGGAATGCTCGTATGTATTCATACGTCACCTCACTGGGGAATGGCGACACGCATGGTCACCGTGGTTCCCTCGCCCACCGTGGACTGGATGTCCATGTAATCGGTATACCGTTTCATGTTGGGCAGACCCATACCGGCACCGAAGCCCAATGACCGGATGTTGTCCGGTGCGGTGGAGAAGCCGGCCTGCATCGCCTGCGCAATATCGGCGATACCGGGGCCGTGATCCTCCAGCACGATCTCGATGCAGTCCTCGGTCACCCGTACCTCGGCGTGGCCGCCGCCGGCGTGGATGACCATGTTGATCTCACCCTCGTACATAGCAATGGAGACCCGGCGAATGATCTCCGGCGGCAGACCCAGCTGCCGCAGGTTCTTTTTGATCTGCACCGATGCCTGACCGGCGGAGGTAAAGTTCTCCCCGTCCACATCGAAGCGGAAGATCAAAGCGTCAGCCATGGGTCGGCTCCTTGAGCTTGTTACCCACCAGGCCGTTGCTGTACAGGATACCGCAGGCCTCATACATACGCTTGGCGGATTGGAGCAGGACAATGCCGGCCTCCTCCGCCAGACGCACCATCTCGGGGGTGGGCTGTTTGTCCCGCACAAAGACGACGCACACCATGTCCATCATTTCGGCGGTACGGATGACCTGCGGATTAACCAGACCGGTGAGCAGCACCGCCTGGTCCTTCACAAACGCCAGCACGTCGCTCATCATGTCACTGCCGCAGGCAGAATACACATGCTTGCCCAGGTCCTCTTCGCCGACGATCACCTGAGCATCCAACAGTTCGCGGATGGTACAGATCTTCATACGAATCCGTCCTTTCGGGTTGCTGATGGAACCCTTAGTCCATGTACTTCTTGAGAATATCGTCCACGTCGTCCGCCGACAGACGGCCGTACACCTCGTCATTGACGGTCAGCACGGGAGCCAGACCGCAGGCGCCGATACAACGGCAGGCGGTCAGAGAAAACTTACCGTCGGGGGTGCACTCCTCAGCGCCGATACCCAGACGCTCGGACAGCTTATCCATCACGTCACCGGAGCCTTTCACGTAGCAGGCGGTGCCCAGACAGACGGAAATGTGATACTTACCCTTGGGAGAGAGCGCAAACTGGGCGTAGAAGGTGGCCACACCATACACGTTTTCCAGCGGCACTTCCATGCCATCGGCGATCATCTGCTGTACCTCCAGCGGAAGATACCCGTAGATCTCCTGGGCCTCCTGCATCACGCCCATCAGACGACTCTTGTCGTGCTTGTTGGCGGCGATGACAGCCTGCAGCTTCTGCTCCTGCTCCGCCGTCCCGGAAAAGGGAATGGAGCTGATTTTCTTTTGCATTTGCCTTTGTCCTCCTTAATCAGATGGTTTCCGGGCAGCCGGATTGACAAAAAAATAACAATCCCAGACTGCACTACGATAAGTATAGCATATATAGACTAAATAAACAAGGGTAAAATGAAAAAATATCAATAAAATTAGGGGCGCCGCCGGGCAAACGCCCCTCGTCCGCCCTGTTCTGTCCCGGGCTGGCGGCGGTGGGGCAATCCCCGTGCATATTTTTCTTTTCATTTGTCATTTTTTATGCTATACTGACGGGGAAAGGAGTGGATGCCATGCCACCCATGGGCCCACCCCGGGGGAACGACCGGTTCAAGGTCCCACCGCCCCGCCATCTGCGGGAGGTCCCCGGCTATCTCAAAAAAACCGTCGGCGGCACGGTCAGCCGCCTTCTCTACATCTTCCGTCTGCTGTGGGAATGCCAGCCGTGGCTGTTGCTGCTGCGTGCCCTCATGACGGTGTACGAGGGCTTTGCGCCGCTGCTGCGCACCCTCATCACCGCCCATCTGCTGCAACGGGTGGTGGAGCGCATCACCGACCCGGCGGCGGACATCCTGCCGGCCCTGCTGCTGCAGTTTGGCTACCTGATCCTGCACACGGTGGTGACCAATCTCTCCGGCATCGTCACCCGGGTCAGCGGCGAGGCGGTGCAGAACCACATTCAGGTCAAGATCCTGCACAAGGCCAAGGAGGTGGACGTGGCCTCCTTTGACAAGCCGGACTTCTACGAACGGCTGGAGAACGCCAACCGAGAAGCCGGTCACCGCCCGGTATCCATCATGAACGAGACCTTCGGGCTGGTCTCCCGGGTCATCTCCATGGTGAGCTTTCTGGTGGTGCTGGCGGCGATTTTACCCCGTTTGCCGGCCTCCGGCAGCTGGTTTTTTGCGGCCTTTCTGCTGTTTAACCTCATCAGCGCCGGGGTGGCCTTCCATTTCACCCAGAAGCACGCCAACTACATGTGGCGGCGCAGTAAGGACCGCCGGCAGATGCACTATTACCGGGAGCTGATGGTCAACAAGGACATGGTCAAGGAGGTCCGGCTGTTCGACCTGTCGGATCTGTTCATCGGGCGGTATAATCAGGTGTTTGCCGGGTATTTTAAGGGGCTTAAGCGGCTCAACTGGGCCCGGGGTCTGTGGAGCACCCTGCTGACCGCCGTGACCACCGTGTTTAACGGAGCGCTGTTCTACCTCATCGCCGTCAACGTGGGGCAGATTGCGGATTATTCCCTCTACACCGGGGCGCTCAACTCCTTAGCGGACGGTCTGACGGCGCTGGTGTTCTCCTTTGCCAGCATTTACGAGGGGTCGCTGTTCATCGACAACCTGTTGCTGTTTATGAAGGAAAAGCGCACCGTCACCGTCCCGGAAAAGCCGGCCAGCCCGGTCACCGGCTGTGGCCACACCATCGAGCTTAAGGGGGTCTCCTTCCGGTATCCCGGCGCCCACAAGGACGTGATCCGGCAGATGGATCTGACCATACACGCCGGGGAAACGGTGGCGCTGGTAGGCCTCAACGGGGCCGGCAAGACCACCCTCATCAAGCTCATCACCCGGCTGTACGACCCCACCGAGGGGGTCATCCTGCTGGACGGCCGGGATATTAAGGAATACGACCTGACGGCGCTGTACCGGCTGTACGGCATCATCTTTCAGGATTTTGGGCGATACGCCCAGTCTGCCGGGGATAACATCGCCTTTGGCAACATTCACCGCCCCCGGGAGGAGGCCGCCATCCGGCAGGCCGCCGCCCATGCCGGCGCCGACACCTTTATCGAGGGGTGGGAGACCGGCTACGACACCCCCTTGACCCGGCTGTTTGAGCAGGACGGCAAGGAGCTGTCGGTGGGCCAATGGCAGAAGCTCAGCGTTGCCCGGGCGTTTTACGGGGATGCGGACATCCTCATCCTGGACGAGCCCACCGCCTCTCTGGACGCCATTGCGGAGCAGGAGATCTACCGCCAGTTTGACCGTCTGCGGCAGGGGAAAACCAGCATCTTTGTCTCCCACCGGCTGTCCAGCGCCACCACCGCCGATCGGGTGGTGGTCCTGCAGGAGGGACAGGTGGTGGAGCAGGGCACCCATCGGGAGCTGATGGCCCGGCAAGGGCCGTACCATCATCTGTTTTCCACCCAAGCCGAGCGCTATCGTGACTAAAAAAGGAGAGAAAAAAAGCCATGAAACACCCCCGTTATCTCATCGCCTCCGACCTGCACGGGTCGGCGCTGTACACCCGTAAGCTGGTGGAGGCCTTTCACCGGGAGGAGGCCGACCGGCTGATCCTGCTGGGGGACATCCTCTACCACGGCCCACGCAACGACCTGCCGGAGGGCTATGCCCCCAAGGAGGTCATTGCCCTTTTATCCCCTCTGGCGGAGCGCATCCTCTGCGTCCGGGGCAACTGCGATGCGGAGGTGGACCAGATGGTACTGCCCTTCCCCATCATGGCGGAATATTCCTTACTGCCGGTGGACGACCTGACGGTGTTCATCACCCACGGGCATCATTACAACACCGACAATCCGCCCCCCTTGCACCGGGGTGACGTGCTGCTGCACGGACACACCCACGTGCCGGCCTGCCTGCACCAGCCCGGCGGCTGGTGGTACTTAAACCCCGGCTCGGTCTCCCTCCCCAAGGAGGATTCCCCCCGGGGATACATGACCCTGGAGGGCGGCACCTTCTACTGGAAAACGCTGGAGGGCCGCACTTGGAAGGAAGCCCCTCTCTTTGACGCACCCCCTGCCACCACCGTCCGGCAGGTATTCTAAGATAGAGGCCAGATGGCCCCCTTACCGCCCGCACCCATCACCGGCTTCACACATCTCTTATCTAGTCCGGCTTCCCCTTGGGGGGAAGCTGTCAGCGCAGCTGACTGATGAGGGGTGGCCGCCGCACCCACCACCGGCTTCACACATCTATTATCTAACTAAAAAAATCCGCCCCGACTCATCCGAGTCGGGACGGATTTTTTATTCCTATCTTACTGGGCCTTCTTCTTCTGCTTGACGAGAACCAGCACGATCACGATGATCACGGCCAGCACGACCAGACCCAGCACCACGGCGATAAGCACGTAGACAGCGGTGCTGTCCTCCTGCTCCTCGGT